>NZ_JBNXVP010000021.1:0-126696 GCF_050565645.1 Leptolyngbya sp. AN10 | reverse complement strand
CAACTGCATAAGATTGCTTTGGTGTAGGAACTTGAGCATCTCACAATTTGCCCCGCCCAAGCTATTCTTGTCTCACATAAGACTCTCGATAAACTAATCGTTTCAGGACTTTTCTACATCACTAAGCAATGTAGGTTTGACGACTAATAGGTCTATGTAACATTCGTTCAACATAGGCATCTAGCAAAAACTTAACTCGTTCCTCGGTAGTCCTAAGCGTATGCCAGCACTCTGCAAGTTCGTCTCGATAAGCCACTAACGTAATACTTAACAATAAAGGCTGTCGCACCAGATCCAACAGTGTCGCATCTGCCTCTAGAACTTGCCAGAGCGAAGCACGATCGACTTCATGCAAATAGCTTTCAATCTGCCGATCGTTCAATTCTTGTAAATAAATTGCTCCATTCAAATTGAGTTTTTCGGGATACAGTTCATACTCCTCACGCCGACTGCACACGATGATCGATCGCGGTTGTGTCTCACTGCTTATCCATTGATTCATTGCCTTCACACAAGCAGGCTGAAGATCCGATCGCACTTCATCCAAGCCATCCAGCAAAGGCAGCATCTTTTTATCTTCAAACCACTTCGCCCCAAGCTTTGAGCCAATCCCTTGGGTTGTCAATTGCGCGATCGCCCAATCTTTGATGCTTTGATTCGGATCTTTCCAAGAGGACAAATTGAGCAAAAACGGCATCGGCTCATTGGGATCGTCGATCGCTTTTTTCACCAAAGCTCTCGCAAGCTCTAGTAACGTTGTGGTTTTCCCGGCTCCAGGTTTTCCCAAAATCAACAACTTGCCTGCAATTTCGGTTCGCTCAAACACCTGCAAAATCGCTGTTTCCGGCGAAATCGTCTCGGTGATTTGCCCACTTTTGATCTCCATATCCCAGAGACGATGTACCTGTTCCGGTTGCGCCTCTTTGTGAAGCTGGATCAGGATTTGCTTGTGCAGCGAAGTTTGTAACCGACCTTCGACTTCATTTGAGAAGTATTTAAGCCAGTCCATTTCTCGCTTAGGGCGATTTCTCGTGCCAGGTTTGAGAATATTGACAGTGCCAGAATTATTCTCAACATTGATTTGATCATCGCCCTGATTGTTGTACTGCCGCGCCATTCCTATGATCCACCGATGCGAGGATTGCCCGTGATGTTCTCGATATTAATCTGATCCCGTCCGTAGTTGTTATATTGCCGCTCCGCTGTATTCTGCACATTCGTAATTTCTTGGGCAAGCTGTTGGAGTGACTGAGCAAAGGTCGGATCTTCCATCTCATCATCGAGATACACCGACAGTTTATTTAACGCTTCAGATGATCCCTCGTCCTCGATTTTAGCGATCGCCGTTTCTGCTTTCTGATTCCCCGCAAACCGCTTTTTGATAAAGGCTCGTAATGGCTCGATCGTGGCATCGATCGTCTTTTCCGCGATCTTTCCCATTCCCGCCTTCACAAACTCACCAAAAGCAAGCGTCGCAATTCCCGCCGCAGTCAATGTCACAGGTTCCATAAGCTTTCGTTCCGTAATTACATTCCTTGTAGCTTATTCTTCCGATTCTGTGTGCCAGTTTCCGAATAACTACAGAAACAGTTTAAATTGCGGTAACAAAAAGCGCGATCGTCGTTTCTCTTCCTCTGATCACGGTATCCACTTCGTCCGTCATGGTATCCGCGCTGCTTTTCACCATGAACAGTCTCGCGTTATCCGTGAAAACCGCAACCGATACCGTCAACGTTCAATCATTCGTCGTAAGCGTTTAGCCATTCACGGTGAACGCCGCAATTTTCACCGTGAACTTACTCGCCTTCGCCACATCGCTGCGGAAACTCCTGAGAGTCGATCGCCAATCTTCTTCAAAACATCACAGTCTTTTGCGCGATTCACTCAGCCAGATTGCAACACCCAGCGGACAGACTTGAAATGGCAGGCGGCACTCGGAAAAGCGATCGGGTTCGCAAACGTGCTGAAACTCGAACCAAGAACAGCACAAGGAAGCTAGTTCAAGCAGTGAGCAGCTAACAATACAAGACAACCAGGAGCAGTCACGCGCACTACTCCTGGTTGAACAATTTTTCAAGCTTAGAACAACTATTTCACAGTCTGGACAACGTTCGGCGCTTTCACGACATACTGTGAAGCGGGAACATCTTGGCTCAATGCAGGGATCTTGCCTTGATTCACCATCGCTTGATGCACGATCGCAGCAACTTCTCCACGAGTCGCAGGGCGTTGTGGATTGAGTTCGCGGATATTAGGATGATTAACCACTACGTTCGATCGAGTCGTCGCTTCGACTGCCCAATTTGCGTATTGAGGAATGCGATCGGCATCCGTATAGAACTCTGTTAACTGTAGCGATCGAGCTTCTGGTGTTTGAGGAGTATTTGTTTTTGCGGCAGCGGTAGTTTGAGGGGCGGCAGGTTGTTGCTGTGGCTGAATCGGAAGGGCAGCAGCAGCTTGACGAACTGGGGTTACAAAGGGTTGGAGCAATGCTAAACTCGCCAGCGGTAACATCATTCTGCGACGGGGTTGACGAGTCGGTTGTGCGGTAGCTTGAGTGTTCTGCGGTTGTGCGGCAGCTTGGTTATTTGGAGCTTGAGTGGTTGGAGCCGCAGCCGCTTGAGTGTTCGCAGGGACTTTGGAATTGAGACTTAACGTTTGAGCTAAAGAAGATAACGCTTCGACTCTCGTGACAGGTTGCTGAGGTCGGAAATATCCACCCGGATAACCGCTCATAAATCCAGCTTCGTAAGCTTCCTTAATTGCGGGAGCCGCCCAATAGCCTTGGGGAACATCTTGATACTCGCTTCCGCTACTGATTCGACGTTCTGCGGGTTGATCAAAAGCGGCTCTTAACATTGCAGCGAATTCATCTCGATCGACCGTTTCTTCTGGGCGAAATGTGCCATCGGGATAGCCTTTAACCACGTTGCGTTCTGCGAGTGCAGCAATAAAGGGTTGCGCCCAATAGTTTTGCGTATCTGGAAAGTTTGTGTTTGCGTTTTGTGCCCGACTGGGATTGGAGAGTGCAGAGAAAAGGGCGACAGAACTGGCGGTGATGCCAACAGCGAGTAAGGTAGCATTTCGCATCAAGCCGTTGTTTTTCAAATTAATCATACTATTTCTCTAGAGAGTCTCTATCTTTGCAACATCGTGTTCATAGTAGTGAGTGCTGCAAATGATTTTCTCTGTCGCCTGATAGAGAATCACTCTCAAGGAACATAAACGGGCATCGGTTCGATTCCAAGCTGCGATCGCCATTCTGCAAGCGGTTTATCCCAGTGTTCTTCCCAGCGTTGGGCAAGAAGAGATTGTGCTTTGGCTCCCATGCGATACCCGGAAGCGATTCGATCGAGCAATCGATCCAATTGTTCAGGCTGGTTTAACATCGTGCTGACAAATGCACCCGCAATCAGGATTCCAGCTAAGGGGCGACGAGTTTGAGCAAGTTCAAAGGCTTTAAGTCCAATCTCACCCGGAACATCCACACTCATTCCAGTAACGACGTGCCAAATATCGTGTGTTTGACGCAATCGGAAGAGTACGCAAGTTTCATCGTCAACTACTTCGATTTTGCGGTAGAAACCGGGATCAAAGCCAGATGAGGAAATGTATTGAGCAAAGGCGTATCCGAGAGAATTTGCTGGACAGGACATCAGTTTGGCGAGATCGGGGACGGGTGCAGAATAGCGATCGCTGACCAGTTCTGCAACTCCTGGATCTTTCAGCATGTATTTCACCGATGCTGCCATTGTTTGCGGATGCGATCGTAGTAAGGCATCCTCGACATCGTAAATCGATTCTGTTTGGGTTGGATCTTTGATTAAACCGAGAATCGATTTCAGTGTGTTTAAATAATCTAAATTCAGCCGACGCAAATCTTTAATGTTCATTGCTTTTAGAGTTCATCTAAACGTCATGCCCACCATAGTCGATCTGAGAGGGTGTTTGAGAAGTCATCGTTCATCGCATTCACCCGCCCGGAAATGAATCTCCGGGCTAATCGCGGGAAGCCCACTCAACTGGGCTAAGAACTCCGAATTGCGCTCCCAGCCCGCTTCAGCGGGGTTTCCTCCATTAGCCCGGAGATTCATTTCCGGGCGAACTCGCAACGCAGCAAAGCCGCTTTTTATACTTTTCAAACACCCTCTGAATTTTGAGTGCGTTATTTATTTCGATTTCTTTTTACCTTTTTTCGGTTTTTCATCTAACGCGCCTTCGGTTTTGGCATTAAATCCGTAGACTTGGCGCGATCCCGCTAGAGCGACTAAGGTGACTTCTCGATCGTCTCCCGGTTCAAAGCGTACAGCGGTTCCAGCAGGAATGTCTAATCTCATTCCACGGGCGCGATCGCGATCGAATTCCAAAGCCGCATTCACTTCAAAGAAATGGAAATGTGAGCCGACTTGAATCGGTCGATCGCCTCGATTTGCCACTTGTAGTGTTACAGTATCGCGTCCGACATTCAGTTCGATTTCACCGTCTTCGATAAACATTTCACCTGGAATCATTGTGCGGTTCTCCTATCGAATCGGGTTGTGAACGGTGACTAACTTCGTTCCATCTGGAAAAGTTGCTTCAACTTGAACTTCGTGAATCATCTCAGAAATCCCGTCCATCACATCTTCTTGAGTCAGCAGCGTCGTTCCAAAATTCATCAACTCTGCAACGGTTTGCCCATCTCTTGCCCCTTCAAGAATTGCCGCAGAAATATATGCGATCGCTTCTGGATAGTTCAGTTTTAAGCCTCTCGCTTTGCGACGTTCTGCGACTAAAGCAGCCGTAAAAATGAGTAGCTTATCCTTTTCCTGCGGCGTGAGTTGCATCGAAATTCCCCTAGTCGAATCGGGATTATTTTCGCAGCTTTCTCGATGATTCCGGTGCGGTTTTACAATTTGTTCAGAGTTGCCAAACACGCGGAATGCAGATCGGGCGATTCGAGATTGATCTCACCATGCTCCAAACTGCAATCAACCAGCGTCGCGCCTCCGTACTCGAATGCCCTCGATAGCGGCACAATAACCCCAACGGCAAGCGCGTCACTCCAATCTCTCCAGAAGTTCCTGTCCACAACGATCGAGCCTTTTCCACGCATTCAGAATCAACCGATTTGCCAATCCAAGCAAAACTTGCAACAATCGGACAACCTGCTAAACCATGCGGACTGTTAAAGGTTGCTTCACTTCCCGGCAGCCATTGCCTGTCGATCCAAATCGGCTTTCCAGATTGCCAAACTTCCGTCTGCGATCGCCAATTTCCTTCAATAAATCGTTCTCCTCTTGCGCTCCGTCCGAATCGAGTCATGTCCCAGCCGATCCACTCTGCACCGGGCGCGAGATTAATCTTCATTTCCTGTCGAAACGAGGCTTGATTGAACACGATCGCATCCAATGGCAACCATTCCAAACAAGCCCCGTCTGCGATATCGATCTGAATCGCCTGACGAGCTTCGCGCCCATTCGTGCGATAGATCTTACTTGCTGCCGGAGTCGTAATCAGCGCTTGACTATCAGCGGCAAGGCGGAACTCGAAGGATAAGCGATCGCCGCCTACGATTCCGCCCGCCGTGTGCATAACCACACAGTGACAAACCTCGCCGCCCTCCGGATAGAAAGGGCGCTGCACCTTGAGGGGAGCCTGTCCCTGATTTCGAGTGAGATGAGTCACACCACGTCGATTTTCAAAATCTAAGCGCAGGGTTCCATGCCAATCGTTGGGGGACAAATCAGAAGCGACAGGACGAGGTAAGTTCACGGAATAGAGCGGCTAAAAGACATTCTCTTTAGCTTCCATGAACAATAACACAAACGCCAAAAATCTTCAGGTGCTTTTCAGATTTGCTTCAAGATGTACAATACTCTGGCAGCAGATTACAAAATGTTAAATTCCGATTCCTAGAGGAGTTCGATCGTGCAAAAGACGATGTTTGCGATCCTGATCGCGCTGGCAGGCTTGACGATTCCAACGATCACTCAGGCAAATACGCGCGGAAATCTGAGAATTGTAGTGGATGGGATTCGACAGCAGCAAGGACAAGTCTGCGTTAGCTTGTTTGCTGGGAGTCAAGGATTTCCAGACCGAGGCGATCGAGCCGTTCGCGCTCAATGTGTTCCAGTCGGCAAAGAGCGCACAGCAGTCGCGTTTCAGAATATTGCCGTTGGAAATTATGCGATCGCGGTTTATCACGATCGCAATGGAAACGGCAAGCTCGATCGAAATTTCTTAGGAATTCCGAGGGAAGGATTTGGATTTTCGCGTAATCCGGTGGTTCGGACTCGTGCCCCAAGATTTAATGAAGCATCCGTGTTTGTGGCAGGTACAGAAACTACGGCTCAGATCCAATTACAGTTTTTCTAAATTCACTCCGCTAATGCACCGCCACAAGAGCTACCTGTGCCAGCGGTGCATCCAAAACAATGCCGACCCGTGACAATCGATCGAGCTTTCAATTTCTCTAAATCAAACTCCCGAATGTGCGGTGCTTCACACTTGAGATCTAGCATTTGATTAAAGTCGCAATCATACAAATATCCATCCCAAGAGATAGATAAAGTATTGCGACACATCAAGCCGTTAATCGTTCCGGGATTAAAGGAGTTTACTAATAGTTCCATGTAGCTTTGCAGATTGCCAGTCGATTCCAACCATTCGAGAAATCGCGAGATTGGCATATTGTTGAGCGTAATTAATCGATCGAAGCTCACTCCCTGATATTTCATTAATCCTGCTTTCCATTCCTGCTCTAATTTGGCTTGTCCACTAGCAAGAAAAGCGCCGACCGGATTGCTCATGAGCGTTAATTGTCGATCGACATTTCCAACGCCATATCCCGCTTTGTTGAGTCGCTTCAGAGCCTCGATCGATTTCTCAAACGTACCATCTCCTCTCTGAGCATCCGTATTTCGCTGACGATAATGTGGCAACGAACAAACGACTTCTACGTTCCGTTCTGCTAACCATTCGGGCAAATCTTCCATCGTGGGCAGCAATAGAACCGTGAGATTACAGCGATCGATGACGTGCTTTCCACGTGCAACGCATTGATCAACTAAGTATCGAAAATTTGGATTTAATTCTGGTGCGCCGCCTGTGAGATCGACGGTGTGAGCATTCGTTTGATCCAATGCTTTGAGACAGAGATCGATCGTTTCGCGACTCATGATCTCTTTGCGATCGGGGCTTGCATCGACGTGACAATGCCGACAAGTCATATTACACAGCTTGCCAACATTGATTTGAAAGATTTCGAGTTCAGCCGGGTTTAGCGTATCCCAACCGTGAGCCGATAAGCGATCGGAGAAATTGCCATTGTTGAGCGGCAAGTTTTCTAAAAGGGATTGTTGATAGTCACTGGAAGCAAGAGGCGATCGACGTTTTAGCAACGAAGTCATAGAAAAATTCGATAGGCGAACTATAGCAGTAGAAGTTTAGATTAGGACATCCTCGGAGTCGCCCCCAAACCCCCAATTCTGGGGGCTTAAGAGTCTTTCTCCCCCAAACTTGGGGGCTGGGGGGCTTTCTAGAAGTGTCCTAACTAAAATAAGTACGGCTATAAATCAAGCCTAATCGATGAATTGATTTTTTGTTTCCCTTGCTAAGTTGTTGCACTTGATCGAGAAAGCAAATACTGAATCGCGCTCAACATTTCTGAAGGAGGACAAGGCTTGGTCATGTAAGCATCTGCGCCTTGTTTCATGCCCCAATATCGATCGAAGTCTTCACCTTTGATCGAACACATCATCACTGGAATACTTTGGCTACGCGGATCGCTCTTAATCCAGCGACACAGTTCATACCCATTCATCCGAGGCATCACGACATCGGTGATCACCAAATCTGGCGGATGCTTCTGAATCACAGAAATCGCGTCAACGCCATCATTAGCAACCGCAACATCAAAGCCACGATGCCGTAATTCGGTTGAAATGAGTTCTCGGACAACAGCACTGTCATCAACGACCAAGACCCAACTCATAGCGATTTCCTATCTTCAATCTGGTATTTACCCTTACATTTCAATTATTCATCGATAACAATCGGGTTTCAGAGAGAAATCCATGAAGAAACGATGAACTTTAGAAGCTATATCCCACGCTGAAATAGAAAGCTTGATCTTGAGCGTTGTTACCTCGATCGCTTAATCTCGTGAACGGAATTGCATAATCCGCTCGTAAAAATAGTCCCGGCATGGGTTCTAAAATTATTCCAAGTCCGCCGCCCGCTAAGAATCGTTGATCAGGCAGTAAGTTAGGATTGTTCGATCGATTCCAAACCGTTCCAAAATCGATGAATGGTGCAAATTGCAGCACAGGTGCGCCGGTTTGAGTACGCTGAACCGTGATGCGATCCTCGATCGAGAACCGAAACCCGTTATCGCCCGATCGAGCATTCTGCCGATAGCCTCTCAGCAATTGTCCACCTCCAATCACAAATTGCTGTGATGGAAACAAACTATCCGGTGTCAGTTGCAAATCGGCTTGAACAATCAGCAAATGATCGGCTCCCAATCGTTGAACTCGTTGAAGCTGTCCCGACCAACTGAAAAAGCGACCGTCCGGAATCGGAGCATCATTCGTTGTCGCATTGAACAGATTTAAGCCGAAACTGAACTGCGATCGAGCCACCCAAGCCCCTTGAGGATCACGCCGCACATAGTCCTGACCGAATTTGAGAATGCGAGTACGAGTCTTGCCATCAATGTCTGCACCAATGCCAAACGGAAAGGGTGTGTCTTGGAATAAAAAGGTTTGACCGTTTTGAAAAGCAAATGCGATCGACAATGCGAACTCTTCACGCGGTGTTCGCACCAAGGGCTGTCGATAGCTCAATTCATACAAATCCGTTTCACTGCGAATTCCAAATGCAGCAAAGTCTGATTGAATAATTTCGCTGCGACTTGGTGAAACTCTCAATTGCACAGTTCCATTTAGTGCATTGACAGGAATTCGATAGTTAAAATCAAACGAATTTGAGCCACCTTGAACTGAGCGATAGTACGAGCCACTAAGTTCATCGCCTAGTCCAGTAAGGTTTCGATAGCTCAGAACTGTTCCAATTCGCTCTGAACCCACACTAGGCGGAGATAAGTTATCTGCACCGACAAAACCACTCAATTGCTTTGCTTCTCGAACTTTGATGGTAAGAATACTTTGCCCGACTCCACTTCCCGCTTTTAGACTGGCTTCTACAGATTCAAACAATGGATCAGCTTTTAACAGTTTTAACTGATCTTCTAAGCTATCTTTGTTCAGTGGAGCGGAAGTCCCAAGTTGAATACGATCGCGAACATAGCTCTCTCGTAATCGCTGCAATCCCTCAATTTCAATTTGCTCGATCGAGCCTTCGATCGCTCGAATTTGCACGACACCATCCATAATTGCTTGATCAACTAAGACAGCTCTAGAAGTGATGTAACCGCGATTGAGATAAAGCTGAGTGATAGACTCTGCGACCGTCCGAAGCTGATCTAAAGTAACAGACTGACCTTCGATCGACTGTGTAATCTTTTGAAGATCAGCAGGTTTCAGTACCGTATTGCTAATTACTTCAATTTTGCGAACCGGAATCTCGATGGTTGAAGGAGTCCGTGACTCAGAAAGAATTGATTGCAGAACGCGATCGACCTGTGTTCCAATTCCGTCATTTGCTGGAGTGCTTTGAGCCTGAACCGCTTCGATACTCAAGCACAAGATGAAAAACGCGGAGGTAGTCTGAACTATCTTTTTACCAGACTTCATACAGGGGAACACAGGAGAGATAACGTCCTCTGTATTCCCCAAATGCAACTTAGAAGCGCGATCGAGAAATTCGACTTTCGGTTAGTTTTTTCAACTGCAAGATTTTTATCGATACGATCGCGTTAATAAATCAAGTTGCGTCACTTCTTCGGGATCAAGCGACCATCCGATCGCGCCTGCATTTTGTTTTGCTTGACTTGCATTTTTCGCGCCCGGAATCGGAATCACGTTGCCCTGAGCAATCAACCAATTCAATGCCACTTGAGCCGCAGTTTTATCGTGCTTTGCGCCAATTTCGGTTAATCGATCGATCAAAGGCATCAACTTCTCTAATCCCTGCCGACTGAATTTCGGATCAAGCTTACGTGCTCCGGTCACAGAATCCGCATTTTCTGGCTTATATTTTCCAGTCAGCAATCCTTGAGCCAATGGACTGTAAGCAAGAATTGTTACGCCTAATTCTTTTGCAGTTTCTAAAATTCCATTCGATTCAATTTCGCGATTAATCAACGCATATCGTACTTGATTCACCGCTAACGGAACGCCCTTCGCTGCCAAATATCCTTGAGCTTCGCGCATTTGATCAGCAGAATAGTTACTTACGCCGATCGAGCCAATTCGTCCTTGTTTAACTTCTTCTGCAAGGGCTTCCATTAGCGTTTTCTTGCCCATAAAAAAGTCGAACGGCATGTGGACTTGATACAGTGCAACCGACTTCACGCCTAAGCGATCGAGACTATGTGTGACCGCATCATGAACGGATTGAGCGCTAAATCGCCACGGAAGCGGCATATATTTGGTTGCAATTTGAACAGGCTGATTCGTTTGCCTCATGAACTGCCCTAAGAATTGCTCAGACTTGCCCAATCCATAGATTTCAGCCGTATCAAAGAACGTTACACCCGACTCGATCGCGTTTTCAAATGCCTGTTTCAGATCCGCCTCGTCATACTCTTTCCCAAAACTCCAGAAAAACGAATCGCCCCAAGCCCAAGTCCCAATACAGAGAGGCGGAACGGTTAAATCGGTTCTGCCCAACGAAATCGTTTCAGTCACCACGAGAATTCACCTTGCAACATTTCTTTAAGTTTAGCGATCGCGCCCCGCTCTGACATCCCTATCGCAAGGTAGACTAATGAAATTGACTTTTTACGATCGCCCTCTTGTTATGCCGTCATTTTTACTTGAAGTTGGAACTGAAGAACTCCCTGCAAGCTTTGTCGATGAGGCATTGTCCCAATGGCGATCGCGCATTCCTAAACAGCTTGCCGAGCTAAATTTGGCATTGGATTCGATCAAGTTTTACGGCACTCCAAGACGGTTAGCGATCGTCGTTCAAGGTTTACCCGCGCAACAACCGGATCAAGACGAAGAAGTGAAAGGTCCGCCCGCGCAAGCTGCTTTCAAAGATGGCAAACCGACGAAAGCTGCTGAGGGATTTGCACAGAAACAAGGAGTCTCGATCGACGATTTTGAGATTCGTCCAACCGAGAAAGGCGAATTCATTTTCGTCAAGAAAACGATCAAAGGTCGATCGATTTCGGAAATTCTCACCGAATTGATTCCACAATGGATCACACAACTGGAAGGAAAACGCTTCATGCGTTGGGGTGACGGCGATCTAAAGTTTTCTCGTCCGATTCGCTGGCTTGTAACATTGCTGGACGAAACTGTTTTACCGATCGAGATTACAAGCAATTCGACTCACTACAAGAGCGATCGTATTTCTTGGGGTCATCGAGTTCTGCATCCCGATTCGATTTCGATTCCGAATCCAGAATCTTATGTGTCAGCGTTGAAATCTGCATTTGTCGAAGTGAATTCCAACGATCGGCAAATCTTGATCAAACAACAAGCGGAAGAAGCTGCAAAACAAATCAATGGTGTTGCCATTATTGATCCTGCTCTACTCCGCGAAGTTACAAACTTAGTTGAATATCCTTCGGCTGTTGTCGGTAAGTTCGATGCAGAATTCTTAGAGCTTCCTGCTGAAGTGATTACCACCGAAATGGAAAGTCATCAGCGTTATTTCCCTGTTCGTAAATCGGATAGTTCTGAATTGCTGCCGTACTTCATTACTGCATCGAATGGTGATCCAAAGAAAGCAGACATCATTGCATCAGGAAATGAACGGGTGATCCGAGCACGATTATCTGATGGAAAATTCTTCTTTGATGCCGATCGCAAAGTTCCTCTCGAAGCTTATCTGCCAAAACTCGAAACAGTCACTTTCCAAGCTGATCTTGGCTCAGTCAGATCAAAAGTTGATCGCATTATTGGAATTGCGGCTCAACTTTGCACACAGTTGAATGTCAGTGATCGAGCTTCAGTTGAACAAGCCGCACTACTTTGCAAAGCTGATCTCGTTACTCAAATGGTTGGCGAATTCCCAGAGCTTCAAGGCGTGATGGGACAAAAATATGCACTTGCCTGTGGTGAATCCGAAACGGTTGCAACTGCTATCTATGAACATTACTTGCCGCGTGGTGCAGGTGATGATTTACCGAAAACCTTAGCAGGGCAGATTGTCGGAATTAGCGATCGCTTAGATACTTTAGTCTGCATTTTTGGCTTAGGATTGATTCCCTCTGGTTCCTCTGATCCCTTTGCACTCAGACGGGCAGCAACCGCGATCGTCAACATTACTTGGGCAGCTAATCTACAACTTGATCTCAATCAACTTCTAGAACAGACTGTTTCGAGCTTCAGTGCGAACTATGCACAAGTTCAGAAATTAGCAGCACCCGATTTGCTTAAACAGCTAAAAGACTTCTTCTTGCAGCGCGTTGAAACATTGCTAAAAGATGAACGCTCTATTGATTATGATTTAGTTAATGCTGTCTTGGGTGAGAACGATCCAGACTATACAGCGAGAGCTTTGCAGAACTTGTTGAATGTACGCGATCGAGCAGAATTTCTCAAAACCATTCGCAACGATCAACGCCTTGCAACTATCTATGAAACTGTGAATCGTGCCTCTCGCCTAGCTGTTCAAGGAAGCTTAGATAAACAACAACTTGATCCTGTTCCAGTGATTCGCCCTGAACTGTTCGAGAAGAACTCAGAGAAAGCGTTCTTTGCTGCGCTTCAACAATTAAATCAAACGATGCAAGGACAAGCGGACTACACCAAGCTAGTCGAAGCTCTAAGCCAAATTGCACCAACTGTTAGTGCTTTCTTTGATGGTGAAGACAGTGTGTTAGTGATGGATTCTAACCCTGAGATCAAGCAAAACCGACTCAATCTCTTAGGCGTATTGCGAAATCATGCAAGAGTACTAGCGGATTTTGGAGCAATCGTGAAAAGCTAACTCACCATTGTTGTAATCAGTGGATCGGGAACGGGGAACGATCGCTTTTCCATCAGCATGAAGCATCGTTTCGCGGCATTGAACGCAAACACAGTTCCCGTTTCGATCTCGTACATCCAAGCATGAAGATTAAGCTGTCCGCCGTGGAGCTTTGATCGAATAGCAGGATAGGTTTCTAAGTTCTCGATTTGAGTGAGGACATTTTGTTCGATCGCAATTTTCAGCAAGCGATCCGGATCAAGTCCTGCATAGTTATCTTGCACCACTCGTCGAGTCGCTTCCCCATGTCGCTTTAGCCAGTCATACACTGCGGGCATTTGTTCCGCCAATGTTCCAATTTGCAGCAATCCTTTCATGGCTCCACAGTGGGAATGACCACAAACAATGATGTCTTTGATTCCCAAAGCCTGTACTGCATATTCAATGCCTGCTGATTCTGCGCTACTTGCAGCCCCATACGATGGAATGATATTGCCCACATTCCGCATCACGAACAATTCACCGGGTTGAGCTTGAGTGATCAGACAGGGATCGATCCGGGAATCGGAACAAGTAATAAACAACACATCAGGCGATTGTCCACCAGAAAGCCGTTCAAATAATTCGCGGTGATCGTTGAAGTAATTCGTGTGAAATGAGTTTACGCCTTGAACAAGTCCGGTTAACGACATGATTCTGTCCCTGGATGTGGTGAACGATAGAGCCAACTCAGGATTAACAATCGATTCTATTCTTCCGTTTCTACAAGGTTAATGTAACACTTTCCGAATTTTTGTAAAGAAATTCTCTTCCGCCAAATTTCGTATTTCTCTAGTTCAACGGCAGTAGAATCTCGAACACGGTTCCACGCGAATCGGAGTCGATATTGGAATAGACGCGGAATTTGCCGCTGTGTCTTCCGGTCACGATTCGATAACTCATGGCAAGACTGGTTTCGCGAACCAAATCCGTTGAGAAGGCTTGCATTAATTGATTCTGAGTCTCGATCGACATTTCCGTATTATTATCCGCAATCTGAATCGAGACCCAGCGCTTTCCTGTTCCATCGATCGAGCAAACTTCAGTCGCGATCGTAATTTTCGGAGCCTCGCATGATCGAATTTCTGAACGCGCCGCTTGACTCAATAGAGAATCAATCGATCGGTTCAAAATATTCATAAAGACCTGACTCAATTGGCTGATAAAACAAGGCACAGGCGGTAAATGCCCGTAGTTTTTCACCACTTGAATCTCGCTCGAAAGGCGACTTTTCAATAGCAACAAGACCGAATCTAAGCATTCGTGCAAATTTGCCGGACGCGGATAAACTTCATCAATATGGCAGAAATTTTGCAGACTATTTGCCAATCGAGATAAGCGTTCGGCTCCCGTTCTAATACTGTCGAGGGTTTTGGGCAAATCTTCGCGGATGTAATCGAACTCGATCGCATCTTTCAAATCCGTAACTTTTTGCGGCTCTTGCACGATGCACTTTTCATACACATGGATAATCTCAAGCAAACTCCTGCTATATTCCGCAATGTGGCTCAAATTTCCCCAGATAAAACTCACCGGATCAAGAATTTCATGAGACACACCATCGACGAGCCGCCCTAGGCTTGCCATCTTTTCGGTCTGAACCATTTGAAGTTGGAGCCGTTCCACTCTCACCTGAGTCTCAATCCCGCGCAGTTGCCAATAAGCAATATTCAACTCATGCGGATCGAGAATTCGGTATTGATCCGAATCGATCTGGACGACGATCGGATCACTCAACCGCTCAAAGGGACGACGTAATGCCTGTTGTGCGGCACTGAGAATCGGAGTATTACCGCTGAGAATTAAGGGAGAAGTTCGATCGTAGCTGTACAAAATCCGCAGCGGTTTATCGAGAAATAAGTCAATTCCATACGGACGTAGCAAATATTCAAGCAACCGATGGCGCGGCAACATCCCCAAAAATCGTCCCTGTTCTTTCAAGATCACTCCCGGAAGTAGCGAATACTGCTCAAAGATTTGGGCAATTTCCGTTCCCAAAACGTCCAACTCTGCCGCAAAATCATACAGAGGCAAATCTTTTAGAGTCGATTCAAGCTGAATCGATTGCGCGTTTCCGCTGCTCAAAACGGGGATGCTTAGTTGCGATCGAGACTCAGATTTTGTAAACACAAGGGCAGTCGTCCAGGTTACTTGCTGAATCTACACTGCCCAAATTTGCGTCTATCTTACCAGACACCACCTGTACCCTGATATGCAATTGATTTCTTTCCTGCTCCGCTCGTCCCGCAAACTCGTCGCGATCGCTATTTTCACAGGTTTCTTAAGCGGGATTAGCAGCGCCGGATTGATTGCACTAATCAGTCGAGGATTGGGCAATCCAAATTCAGCGATCGGACAAATTGCAGGAGCATTCATTGGGCTTGCAGTGCTATCACTCGTCACCAGTGTGATTTCTCAAGTCGTCCTGATTCGCCTTGCTCAAGATGCTGTGTTTAACTTGCGATTACAGTTGAGCCGACAGATTCTCTCTTCTGAGTTGCGCCATCTAGAACAGCTTGGAAATGCTCGGATGATGGCAACTTTAACTGAAGATGTGCAAGCTGTCGCGAATGCGGTTTCTTCATTTCCATTTCTCTGCATTGATTTAGCAACGGTTGTCGGTTGCTTTATCTATATTGGATCGCTGTCTTGGATCGTGTTTGCGATGGTGATGGGCTTGTTTGTGTTTGCATTCTCGACCTGTCAATGGATGCTAAATCAAGCTCGTCGGCGAATGGTCTATGCGCGGGAAGATCAAGATAGTTTGTTCCGACATTTTCGATCGATTACCGATGGCATCAAGGAAATGAAACTGCACTATCCGCGTCGTCAGGTGTTTTTGACTCAAGAACTAGAAACGACATCAGCATCCTATCGTCGTCATAACGTGGATGCGCTGATTCTTTTTGCTGCGGCTGGAAGTTGGGGAAAGCTAATTTTCTTTTTTGCGATCGGCTTTGTGTTGTTCGCGCTGCCGAATCTACTCTCAATTCCGCTCGAAACCCTGTCAGGCTATGTTCTAACCTTCACTTATTTGATGTTGCCATTAGATAAATTAGTGTTAAAGCTCCCGATTCTCAGTCAGGCAAGTGTTTCACTACAAAAGATCGAAACCTTGGGACTATCTTTACAAAGTCGTGCAGAAGCTTCGAGCCTTCCCAATAACATTCACCAAAATTGGCAAAGTATTGAGCTTCGTCATGTTGCTCACAGCTATCATCAATCCGAAGATACGCAGTTCACACTCGGTGAAATCAATCTCACACTGAATGCAGGCGAAATTGTGTTTATTGTGGGTGGTAATGGAAGTGGTAAATCGACACTTGCAAAGCTACTCACTGGATTGTACGCACCTGAATCGGGGACACTCACACTCGATGGAACTCGGATCACAGATGCCAACCGAGAATGGTATCGACAGCACTTTTCGACTGTGTTTGCAGACTTTTATTTATTCGATCGCTTACTCGGACTAGATGCAACTGACCAAGACGCATTCAACTATCTGCACCAATTACAGCTAGACCACAAAGTTAAAATCAAAGATGGTCAGTTCTCAACAACTGAACTATCACAAGGACAAAGAAAGCGATTAGCATTGTTAACCGCGTATCTTGAAGATCGTCCGATCTATCTATTCGATGAATGGGCATCGGATCAAGATCCAACCTTCCGGGAATTGTTCTACACCGAGTTTTTGCCGAAATTGAAGCACCGGGGCAAAACGGTTTGGGTAATCAGCCACGATGATCATTATTTTCAATACAGCGATCGCGTGATCAAACTCGACTATGGGCGAATTGAATTCGATCGCTTAACACGCTAGACCCACCTTTCAAGAAAACTTCATCACAACCGCATCAAATCTTCAGCTTTGGGGAATCCTGAAAGTACGTTTTTTACTGTGCTTTTGCGTCGGTTTACAGCCGATCGACCTGGTTATAAGTCCTCTTAACTGAACTTGATGCCGATATGACTTCTCTCTCCTCGCATCTGCCCGACCCGCCCCAAACGATTACCCTCAATGCTAAACCCTCTTCAAATCTCGCAGTTGCATCCAATCATGCACTCGCGACCAAGGGCAAGTTCTCCTCGTTTCTCGCGCCGCTGACCCAGGAGAAATTTAAAGAAGTCGTTCACGAAGTCGAACACAAGCTCAAAATCGTAAATCAAACTCTATCGATGCTCGATATGCAAGGGTTTGACACGATCTTGGAGGAGATGCTGAACTCGATTACAGCAAAAACTGGAGAGTTACTGAATGCCGATCGCACAACAATCTATCTCCTAGACGAAGAGAAGAACGAACTCTATACGACTGTCACCGAGGGATCAGGACGCTCGATCGAGATTCGCTTTCCAGCGGATCAAGGGATCGCTGGAGAAGTCGCGACTTTCAAGCGTCCGGTTAACATTCCCTACGATTTTTTCAATGATCCTCGATCGACTCAAGCCAAAATCCAGTTCAACAAGACAGGCTATCGCACGTATACGATGCTGACAATGCCTCTGTTGAATGACGAAGGCGACTTAGTTGCAGTGGTGCAATTAATTAATAAACTTCAGCCAAGGTGTGATCGATCTCTTCCCCTCAATGAACGGATCGCGATCGAAGGCTTCACTCTCCAAGACGAAGAACTATTCCGAGAATTTGCGCCCTCGATCCGATTAATTCTGGAATCTTCTCGATCGTTCTACATTGCCACTCAGAAACAACGAGCAGCAAACGCCCTGATCAAAGCAACTCAATCCTTAAGCCAAAGCAGTTTGGATCTGGACGACACGCTGAAGCGGGTAATGGATGAAGCAAAGAAGCTGATGAATGCCGATCGCAGTACGCTTTGGTTGATCGATCGCGATCGCAATGAGATCTGGACTCGGATTTCAACCGCAGAAGGCACGATGAAAGAATTGCGTTTACCGATCGGAGTCGGATTCGCGGGACAGGTTGCGGCTTCTGGAGAAGTGATTAATATTTCATTTGATCTCTACGAACAAGAAGGAGCCGAAACCGCCAAAAAAACCGATCAAGCGAACGGCTATCGAACCTGTAGCTTGCTGTGTATGCCTGTTCGGAACGCAGATGGGGAACTCATTGGTGTAACTCAGTTAGTCAATAAAACCAAGCAAGGTGATTTTCCGCCTTATGATCCCCAAGATTTTCCCCAAGCTCCCGAACGCTGGAGAGCGAGTTTCAACCGCAGCGATCAAGAATTCATGGAAACCTTCAACATTCAGGCTGGGGTTGCCCTTCAGAATGCGCGATTGTTTGAAACCGTGAAGCAACAAGAACAAATGCAGCGCGATATTTTACGATCGCTGACCAATGGCGTAATTTCGACCGATAAAGAAGGCAATATTATCGCTGCGAATGAAAGCGCGAAAAAGCTACTGGGACTGAGCGAAGAAGATGCGATCGAAGGTCATCCAATTACTCAATTAATCAAGCTCGAAAAAGGCAGCTTTTATAACTGGTTTAACCAAGCGATTACTGCTCGTAACCGCGAACAGTACTATCCCGATCAAACGCTGCAACCGATTCGCGGCGAAGAGCAACATAGTATTAACTTATCGATTAATACGATCGCAGATGCGAATGATAGTCACCGGGTATCCGGAGCGCTGATCGTGATGGATGATATCAGCGACGAAAAGCGGCTCAAGAGTACGATGTACCGCTACATGACTCAGGAATTGGCAGAACAGCTACTTGAAAATCCGGATGCCGCGAAAATGGGTGGCGATCGCAAAGATGTTTCCGTTCTGTTCTCGGACATTCGCAGCTATACGACCTTGACTGAAACACTCAAAGCTGAAGAAGTCGTCGAAATGCTGAATCAGTATTTTGAATCAATGGTCGAAGCGGTATTCATGCACAAAGGTATTCTCGATAAATATATTGGGGATGCAATCATGGCAGTGTTTGGATCACCGTTGCCGTTAGATGATCACGAATGGATGGCAGTTCAAACGGCGCTAGAAATGCGGCATCGACTAGCGGCATTTAATCAAGCGCGATCGAGTCGGAATGAAAAAACGATCGCGATCGGAATCGGGATTAATTCAGATACCGTAATCAGCGGAAATATTGGATGCAGTAAGCGGATGGAATTTACTGCGATCGGGGATGGAGTCAATCTGGGTTCTCGGCTTGAAGGTGCAAGCAAGCTCTACGGGACTGACATTGTGATGAGCGAAAGTACGTATCGACCTTGTGCCGATCGAATTTGGGCGCGGGAACTCGATTTTATTAAAGTCAAAGGCAAAAACAAGCCCGTCGCGGTTTACGAACTTGTGGGACTGCGATCGAACAAAATCCCGGATGAGAAAAAGCGCGTGATCGAACATTATCACAACGCTCGCCAGCATTATTTGAATCGAAAATTTGCTTTTGCGGTCGCAGAATTCGCCACCGTTCTCGAAATTGATCACACTGACAAAGCCGCCTCTTTACACATGGAGCGCTGCCAACACTGGTTAAGAACACCTCCGCCAGACCATTGGGACGGATCTTGGTCGCTGACTGAAAAGTAAACTTCACATCGAGATTAAAATTTCATATAACCGACGCGCACTCGGAACGACGATGCTATCCTTGGGCAAGGAATCAGCAGGGTACATATTTCCAGATACCACTACCCGATTAGGGGTGCGACTTTACCATTGCACAGGCTATAGTGGAACTATCGGAAGTATGACTTTCATACTGTCAATGACTCAATTGAGCCTCATTGACCGACATTCAATTTGTAGTTTTTCACCCCAGTCTTATCATGTCCTCTTCTAACCACAACGGTCAAGCTGCGACTGCCATCCACAACGAGCAGTTACCGGAAGGATCGATCGATTTGGCAAAACTCGAAACGCTGATCTCGAAAAATCTCAGCCCGAACAAAAAAGCCGTGATCGAGCGACTGGTAAGACTGTATCAACAAAACAACAGCGATCGCTAAATCGCTCTATGCCTTTAGAGTGAGTCTTGTCAAAAACAAGACAAGTTTGCCTTGCCAGTATACTACAATGTAGTTCCTAGCTCCTGGACGGGTTTGGGGTTGTCGTTAAACGAACTGAGACAGACAACCCTCTGCAAAATCATCATCGGTTTTTCTGACGATTTGCGAAATGCGTCAGAGCCGTTTTGTATTCCTAACTGTGCAGCGTCCTGTGTCCCCACCTGGTCTCAGTTAGGCAAGGCAAATATGATGACCAAAGATCAAACTCTTCAAACTCTCCTAGACTTAATCGAACAAGTCAAGACCGCTGATACCGACGACTTCTTTGCACTCGCAAATATCGCTGGACTGAATCCGCTTCGGGACTTTTCAGAATCCAATCTGACAGGCATCGATCTGCGATCGAAAAACATGGCAAAAGCAGATCTGATCGAAGCCACCTTGATTGGAGCCAGTTTGATCAGTGCCGATTTCACCGAAGCACGACTGATCAGCAGCAATTTGACTCATGCAAACCTGACTGATGCCACGCTGACCGGAGCTACCTTAATTAATGCCAATCTCTCAAGTGCGGTCTTGGTGAATGCAACTGTCGATAGTGCAAACCTCACAGGAGCCATCTTGACCGATGCGAAATTGAGCTATGCCGATGTTCGTCGATCGATCCTCACAAGCGCCGATTTGAACGGTACGAAACTGAGCGAAACGAATTTGAGCTATACCAACCTAAAACGCGCCCATCTGATCAATGCCGACTTGAGTGGTGCAAGTCTCTGTGGTGCAGATTTAACGGGCGCAGATTTGAGAGGTGCGATTCTGTCTGACACTGATTTTGCGGGTGCGAACGTTGAAAGAACACGCTTCAATGAGCCTCGCTGGTTTTCAAGAGAAGCGAAGCGGGATCTGACTCAACGAGGCGCAATTTTTGAAGTCTAAAAGATGCAAGGGGAGACGGGATTGCGTCTCCTTTTTTCTATTCGTGCTCGATCGCGTCCGCAGGTCCCAACAAAGAAATATACGGTTCGCCAAAATATCGACAAGCGATTTCTTGAGCGGTTTCGGCTGCGACTTGAGCGATCGCGTCCTGAAATTGCGTATCGAATTCGACTCCTAATCCAAGCGTTTCATACCATCCGAAGATTTGTGCCAGTTGCGAATTTGTTTGTTTTCCAAGCGCGTATTGTCCGAGGAGTTTGTTTTTCGCGGTTTGGATTTCTTCTTGGCTCAAAGGTGCGGCACACAGACGATCGACTTCGGTTTTCAAGCCCGAAAGCGCGATCGAGGTATTGCTCGGAGCCGTTCCCATGTAAGTGACAAAATAAGACGTATCTAATCGAGTCGGATAAAACGCTGAGACTTCATAAGCTAATCCCCGTTTTTCTCGCAATTCCACAAACAAACGACTCGATAATCCATTTCCCAAATAAGTATTTAGTAATTTGAGTACTGCATAATCTTCCATCGAATTCGATTGAATCGAGGGAGCGTGATAGCCGAGAATGACGATCGATTGCTGGGTATCTTGTGGAACTGCACTTCGGATCGGATTCGGAGTGACGATCGGTAAATCTAACTCAACTCGCGGCGTAAGT
This sequence comes from Leptolyngbya sp. AN10, assembly GCF_050565645.1. Classification (NCBI taxonomy): domain Bacteria; kingdom Bacillati; phylum Cyanobacteriota; class Cyanophyceae; order Leptolyngbyales; family Leptolyngbyaceae; genus Leptolyngbya; species Leptolyngbya sp. AN10. Next base: position 105,086 of record NZ_JBNXVP010000021.1, on the reverse strand, counting down.
GGCGCTTTCCAATCTCCTAAAACTTCCTCAACTTGCGATACGGCTTGCTCTGGAGTAATTCGACCCGCAATGCTAATCGTCAAATTATCCGGGCGAAAATGAGTTTTATAGTAAGTTTGCAAATCTTCGCGAGTTAATTTCTCAACGGTTTCGATCGTTCCCAATCCTGAGAGCGCGTAAGGATGCTGACCGTACATTGCCTGACGTAAGCGATCGAGTGCCACTGTAAACGGCTGTTCTTGCTGTGATCGAATTGCTTGAAGTGTCAAACGGCGTTCTAGCTCAACTTCGGATTCTGGAAAAGTTGCCGATCGTAAAAGTTCCCCTGCCAACATCAGCATTTCAGGGAAATCCGCCGAAACTGTTTTCAAGCTGACTAAGAAGTAATCCGATGCCGCATCCGTACTGACACTTGCCCCGATCGATTCCACTCGTTCTGCAATTTCCAGCGACGAATGCCGTTCCGTTCCCTTTGTCATCACCGCTGCAACCAGATGTGACAGACCCGCTTTATCGTATGGCTCCCAGCGAGTTCCAGCTTTGAAAAAGAGACGTGCAGCAATAATATCCGCAGATGGATTTTCAGTCACTAGCACTGTGATGCCATTGTTCAACACAGTCCGATGAATCTTTCGATTTTGGGGCGAGGCAATTGAAGAGGTCACGATCGTTCTTAAAAATACATCTGTTGATTCTAGCAATCTGGCTTCACCACGATCGCGGCGTAGTGATACGGCGAAAGATAATGACTGGCTAAATCCCGCAAGTCTTCGGTCGTGAAAGACTGAATCCAATGAGGATATGCGATCGCAGCTTCAATTTCTGCCAGCGAATGATAATAGCCGTATAGCCCTGCAAGCTGTCCCGGAGTCTCGGTTGAGAAAGCGTAATCGTTACAAAGTAATCGTTTTGCTCGATCGAGTTCTGCCTGAGAAATCGGAGTCGTCATTAAATGAGAAAGGCGATCGCAGATTAAAGCCTCGACTCGTTCTAGATCTTTTGGATCAAGCCAAGCGGCGATCGTAAATAAGCTCGAATCACGTTGAAGTGAGAAACTACAGTCGATCGCTTGGACAATTTGCCGTTCTTCACGAAATTCCTGAACAAAGCGAGAAGTCCTCCCAGAAGCAAGAACGGCTGAGAGCAAATCAAGTCCGCAAGCAGATTTGATCGGATCTTGTTGATTCGATCGCTCCACTCGTTGCCAAGGCAATAACTCTTCTTCGTTTTGCCAGATCAAGGGTTCAACTCCTGGAGCGATCCAAGCCATTAATAATCGGGCTTGTTCGAGTCTCGGAAGGTACACTTCTTCGCGGCGAATACTGGTAATTGGCGGTTCTGCTTCGGCTTCATGACGTACACAGGAACCGGGATTAGGAAACTTACCAAACGCTTTCTCTACCTGAAGTTTTGCCTGATCAAGATCGACATCACCTGCAATAACAACCGTCATATTTTCTGGCTGATAATGAGCACGATGGAACGATCGCATTTCGTCAGCCGATCGTGGCATCAAACTCTCTTCGGTCCCCAAAATCGGTCGCCCGTAAGGATGCCGCTGATAAACTAATTCCGAAAGAAACTGAAACGCGATCGAATCGGGATCATCATACGTTTGCGAAATTTCTTCCAGAACAACATCCCGTTCCCGATCAAATTCCTCGTCGGGGATCGCTGCATTCAACAGTAACTCGCTCAAATAAGGCAGCGTTTCCGAAAAATCCTTCGATGCCGTGGTCATGTAGAAATGAGCGTAATCGTAACTTGTAGCAGCATTCGTCATTCCGCCCCGATTCTCGATCGCACTATCAAATTCGCCGGGTGCAATCTGGTGCGTTCCCTTGAAAATCATGTGTTCGAGGAAATGCGCCATCCCCATCCAGTCATCGGGTTCGACGATCGCGCCTGCATTCACCCAGACATCGATCGCGCTCACACCTGTCGCGGGAAGATGATGGTGAATCAGCGTCAAACCATTGTCTAATCGATGCACAGTCGCAGGGAGCGGGAAAGAAAGTTGGGGCGATCGATGAATATTCAAGGGATTAACTGAAAGACGAATGTGGGGGTAATTCTTGCAGAAAAATCGAATGTAATCCTGTTAACTTACAAGACAAAGATAAGTGTGACAGAATTAGCACGAGTAATTCATTGTTGTAATAATTTATCCTGGATTTCTTGCGCCAAAATGCAGAAATTAGGTGACTCGATCGAGAGATCTTTACTAAGTTCTTGATTGAAACATTCTCTACACAAAGCTTGCTCGGAAATTCGTTTCTACAATAATTATTAACACTCACTATTTTGGCAATAAAAATTCCCTCACTAAACTAGCAAGGGATCAAGAAGTAGGATACCGCAGCGCCGTCTTACCTCAGCTTTTGACCTGGTTAAAACCAGGTGGGTGTCGATAGTGGCGGATTTAAAGTTTCCGAGTACAAGCTCGGTCTACTGCCATCAGCCTTGTTGGACTCCCAGATTCAAAAAACATAGATCATAAAACATTGTTGGCAGTCACCAACGCCGCAGCAAATCCTTCAATCATTGTAGCGGTTCTATTTAGAGTTGGGAAGTTTTTGGAGAGTGCTTTAGTGTGTTGGTTTACCCGCTATCTCGCCCGGAAATGAATCTCCGGGCTAATTGAGGGAACCCCACTGAAGTGGGCTAACATCTTGTTCTGAGGGGGCTTCAGCCTCCTTTCTCCCATTAGCCCGGAGATTCATTTCCGGGCGGACTAGCAACGGAGTAAAGCTGCTTCTTATACTGCTCAAACATGCTCTTAGGTTAATTCTACAATCGCCTTGCCACACAGCCTTTCCGGTCTTGATCCGATCGAGGTTCCTGCCAAGAATAAGCAAAGTGACTCACCGAAGAAATTCTCGGTGAAAGAGATTTCAAGGCTTCCATTTGCACCTCAAGCGGCGGACGATTGCTAATCGGTTCTTGCCAAATTCCCGCCAAAACAGGTCTGACTTCAGTTCCTTGAGGAGCTTGCGCCAAGACTCGCTGAACTTGTTTCACCACACAATCCGCATTCCCACAAGTCGCATAAGACATCGGATGCCAGGAAATATTCTTGGGAAAACGATCCCAAGGCTGCAAGCGCGAATCAAAGCCCCGTCCGATCGCTTGATTGCCTTCTGGAAAAAATACGGCTCCCGCTGGTAATCCCGCCTGTTGCACCGGATAAATCGCGACGTTGAGAAAATCGACAACGCCTTGCATCGCATGAGCCACACTCAATCGCCATAAATCCGATTGCAGCACTCTCGCCCGTTGTCCAGCCGTTCCACGAGTGTCGATCGCACTCGGAATTCGTCCCTGCCACATCGGAACTTTCTCACGCGGAAACAGTTTATCGACTGCTGCGACATCATTGGCACTGATCGAACCCCGATCGATATACCGCTTAATCAATTCCCGTCCTTTATTATTCAATCCTCGATCGATGAGTGCCTTTCTCGATGCCTCTCCAAAGATCCATAGATCTTGAACGTTCGTTGCAACTGATCCTTTTCCCCGACTACGCGGATAGCGGATGTAATCGAACAACAGTCCATCCGGTCGGCGTTTTAAAACTTCCTTCACCATGCGGTAATAGTCCTGTTTCGCCGCCAAACTGTAGGGATCAATAAATGCTTCATCCGGGTTCAATGCGCCCAAATCCGTACTCAATCCCGCGATCGTATTGGCATTTAAGCTAGTCTGTCCGCGCCCATTCCGCAGGAGAGAAACCTGCTTTTCTGGCTTGTTCGCGTAGGTGTAGCCAAAATTCATGCTGAACATCCAGGCGTAAACTTTCAAACCGCGATCGCGTCCCTTCTGAATCACTTGAGCCAGCAGATCGACGTTGCTTGACTGAATTACCGATTGCCATGCGGTTGGATTATCATTTGCTGGCAGAAGCACCTGTCCGTTATAGAAAGTCTCGACATAAACTTCGTTGTAGCCGCGATCGACAATCCGATCCAACACTTCCTCGATCGCGCCTGGTCGCGCATCACACGCATACAGTCGTAGCCAAAGTCCCTGAGTTTTCAGCCAGTTTTGGTTCCGACATTGCCGCAATTGCTCCGAGTGTTGACGAATCAGAGTTTGATAATTTTGTTGCGCTTCCGCTCCACCCTTGAGCGCTTCACGACGGGCAGCATCCTTCTGGCGGATCATGTCCGAAGTTTGCTGGCAGTACGGAAGAAAATCTGCCTTTGCCACATTGCGCCACACGCCTTGAGCAATGAGACTGGCAGTCACGATCGCGAAAACGAAGCCATTCCGAAAAGAGATTACTCTCATACTTTCACATTGATGAACTCGACAGGTTCAGAGTCAGAGTTTAGCGCTCTTGTCCAAGGATCTGAACCGTGGAGATCGTGTCTTCACTGATATAAAAGCTCTGTGAGTAGAGATCGCTCAAAACTTTTTAGCGCTCCCAGCGGAACTTGCGCTCTGATTCCTGAATCGGCAAATCATTGATACTCGCTTCTCGTCGCCGCATCAAGCCGTTTTCAGCAAATTCCCACTGCTCATTTCCATAAGAGCGAAACCAGTTGCCTGAATCGTCGTGCCATTCGTACTCAAACTTCACAGAAATCCGATTATCCGTAAAACTCCACAACTCTTTTCTGAGTCGATAATCGAGTTCCTTATTCCATTTGCGCTTGAGAAATTCCCGAACTGCTTCGCGTCCACTTAGAAATTCTGAGCGGTTTCGCCATTCAGAATCTTCCGTATATGCCAGGGAAACCCGCTCTGGATCGCGAGTATTCCAAGCATCTTCAGCCGCTTGAACTTTGATCTTTGCCGTCTCAAGCGTAAACGGCGGTAAAGGAGGTTTCGTTTCCATCACATCGAACCAGACAATCGATCGCTTATTCTAGGTGGCAAAGTCGATCGAACAATGGACGAAATTCTTAAGTTTAAACAGCACAAAGCGCACCAGTCGAAACTCAACCCGATGCGCTTCAAAGTTCCGAAATTAGCCGACGAGATCCTCAGGGGGATTCTGTCCTGGGGAGATTCCAAGCTGTTTGTGACTTTTCTTCAGTTGCTTCCATAACGATCGAATTTCTTGAAACGATTCTTCTGGGGTGATCTTACCGCCTGTTTCAAGACAGCAAATATACGTCACTCGCTGAGAAAACTCCTGCAAATTCGCATTAAACACCAAGTTCTCTGGTTTGACTTGCCCCCGGTAGCGGCTGCGCGGGTATAAGAAATTGTGTTGGTCTGCCATCTTTGGATCTCCTGCTAAAAACGGTGTTGGTGTTTGCGCTTCAGTGGGTGTCAATCACTGGGTTGCACGGTGCAATTTTTCTCCTGTGTAAGAGGAAGGAAATTCGAGCGGAGCGAATTCTTACTTTAACCTACCTTAACCAAATGTTAACCTAGGCTTTCGGAAAAAGCTGTAATGAAAAACACGACTTTGCCTAGATTAGACAGAGTCGCGTTGCTACACATCACCCTTTGGGATAAATTCCTTTTAACCTTGCAATCTAAGCTACGGATTGCTGCAATTTCACAACTTGTCCTGTCGTCTTCTCCGGCAAGTAGTTGGACTTCAATCAGTCAGCGAGTCGCAGTGATATTGCCAAAATCATCAGAGTCGGATTCGCATAGCCCGCTGTCGGAAAAACCGAGCTACCCGCAATAAATAATCCGGAGTCTATAAAGGCTCGCGATCAGTACTGTTCGTAAAAATCCGGAGTTCAGGATCTAAATTTCCTGAGTTCTACGGCTGTCAATTTCCTCACAATTTGAGATCCAAATATCAAGATTCTGCGGATTTTCGCAGGCAGACCGCGATAGAAAGAGCAATAACCGTTTAAACTGCATGGCATGAACGTGTTGCGATCGAACCCTTGCACTTAACTCAGGGGCGGATTAGTGTGAAAAAGCTGCTTTTATTTGCTGAAACTTGTTTTGCCATCTTCGGTTTGATCTTCTTTAGTGGGGGTCTTACGCCTGGTGCGAGTACGGACGGAGTAGATACGGGTCTCGTCCCAGAGATTATCGTGACGACAATCCGATACTTTATTTGGTTTGTCAGTGCTCTCTTGCTGCTTCTAAATGGAAAGCGAACGCTGATCACGATGCGGCGAGATTGGGTTCTGTGGATTCTGACGTTCCTGGTTCTGTTCTCGTTCGCCTGGTCAGATTTCCCCGAATGGACGCTGCTGGCAAATCGTGAAATGGCGCAAATGACGTGCTTTGGGCTATATATTGCGACTCGATTTTCTCTCAGAGAACAGATCAAGCTCTATGCTCTGACGTTTGCGATCGGTGGAATCGCGAGTGCGGCGTTTGCGATCGGGCTACCTTCGGTCGGGTTGGATGTTGATCACGAGGGGGCGTGGCGGGGAGTCTACGGACACAAGAATACCTTTGGCAGCATGATGGTGATGGCGTTTCTTGCCTTTTTCGCGCTGCCTGTAGAACGACCCCTCGATCGCTGGATTAAGCGAATTGGAATTGGCAGTGCAGCCGCATTGATCTTGCTCTCGACTTCTAGAACTGCTCTAGTGTTGGCGTTTACTTTGTTGGCACTGATGTGGTTCTACCGGAACTACCGTTGGCAAGGAAAGCGATCGATTGTCTTGGGAAGCTTAGGAGTTCTAGCGGGAGGTGCAGCGGTTGTTGCGGTTCTGACGAATTGGGTGGCACTGCTAACCGCATTAGGAAGAGATCCAACCCTGACTGGACGAACTTATATCTGGCAAGTTTCGCTCCATCATTTACTCGATCGACCCTTGTTTGGATTTGGTCGAAGCGCATACTGGTCTCCGGATAGTCCTTATCCGAGAGCGATTAGCTCGTACCTATCTCAAGCTTTTAGAGCGCCACATGCCCACAATGGATTTATTGAGATTGCATTAGATGTCGGCTTGGTGGGATTAACGCTGTTCTTGATTTGCTATGTGTCGGGCTTTATTAAAGCTTTGATGCGGGCTTATAGCTCTAAGCATCCAGAGCACATCTGGTCACTCGGATTTTTGACGTTTCTCGCGCTCAATAACATGACCGAGAGCTATATGCTGCGGTTGGCAAATATCTATTGGGTGCTGTTTATTGCAACATTGTTAACGGTGAAACAGCGAATGCCCATCTTTGAGGATGAGCCAGAGTTGCCGCTGTTGACGCGATCGTATCGGGAACTGCCTCAAGTCGGGAAAGTTAGGGAGCAGGTTTAGAACTTTCAGACTTTTAATCGATCGCTGGACGAATCGCTTCAGATTTTCCTTCTAGGGCGCGGCTCATCAATTGGTGGAGTCGCGCCGCTTCTGTTTTAATGTTAAATTCTGCGGCGACTTTTGCTCGTCCAGCTAGTCCAAAACGCGATCGTAGTTCTGAATCTTCAACTAAAGTTCCAATGCGATCGGCTAATGTTTCCGCATCTCCGGCTGGAACGAGATAGCCGTTGATCTCATGTTCTACGAGTTCACTTACGCCAGCAATTTGGGTCGCAACGACCGGAACTCCTGCTGCCATTGCTTCCATTAAAACAACGGGAACTCCTTCTGCGAAACTTGCCATCACAAAGATATCTGTTTGCTGAAGATGGTGACGAACTTCGGTTTGAGATTGATAGCCCACGAATTTGACTTGCGATCGTAGATTGAGCGAATCGGTCAACGTTTCGAGCGGTTCTCGATCGCTGCCATCTCCGACGACCGTTAATTCTAAATCGGGATAGCTTGAGACTAATTTCGCTAAGCTTTCCAGCAGAATCGGTAAGCCTTTTACCGCTGCTAATCGTCCAACATAAAGCAACCGATTTCCACTACCCTGATGCGACACAGGTTGAAACAATGCTGGATCAATCCCACAGTGAATGATGTGCATTCGATTCCAAGCCCCGATCGATGCAAACACCATTCCCTGACTGCGACAATAGTGACTAATGCAGCACACGAACAAAGCTCGATCGATTTTTTCTGCTAAGTGCCACTGATACGGCTCAAAAAAGATGTAAGGTCCATGTAGCGTAAAGCTAAAGGTGAAATCTCCGAGTTCTGCCGCCAACATTGCAACTGTGCCGCTAGAAGTCGCAAGATGATTGTGTAGATGCTGAATCTGACGGATTTGAATCTGTCGAGCTAAGATGCCTGCTTCTAGAAAGTAGAACAATTGATAGAGGGAGCCGCGCAATCCGGGCTGTCGAGTTTTCCAAGCTAGTTTTAGCGATCGCCAATATCGTCCACTCTTTATCAACTTTAGATGTGAACTAATCAGTTGTGGTAGATTGGGCGGCAATAAATAAGTTGTACGATCGAATTCTGCTTTCTGTTCTTCTCCCACTAATTGTTCGATGCCTGGACGACGCACTGAAAAGGTTTGCACATCCACGCCTAAAGCTCTTAATCCAGCCACTTCTCGCTGAATAAACGTGTCCGTTGCTCTGGGATATTCGCCAGTGAGATACGCAATTCGCATAAAGCTATCGAGCGTTGGAGAGTGCAGGACTGGGAGCGGGAACCGATAGCAAATCGATCGAGCTACAACTGCGATCGAAAGCTTCATCTAAGCTATATCGCGGAATCCACTGCAAGAGTTCTTTCGCTCGATCGTTCTGATAGATCAAAGGCTTGAATCTAGCATGAAGTTTTGCAGGCACAAAAATGCCCGGAAACTTTGCCTGTCCTTTCAGCACTTTTTTGTTATATAACCATAGAATCCAAGTCATTCCCCGCATGAATGTCCAATTGAGCGGAACAATCGGCGGGAAATCTTTCTGTCGAGCAAACAGTTTCTTCGCAAATTCGCGCTGAGTGGGGAGATTGTCATCAACAAGATTGATGGTTTGCCCGATCGCGGTTTCTTTCTCAGCAGCAAGCAAAATCGCTTCTGCACAGTTTTCAACATAGTTCAATGGCATCTGTGCTCGTGCCCCAATTCGCAGCCACAGAGTATCAGTCAACTCTGCGCCGAGACAAGGATTCCAGAGAGCATCGCGCCCGTAAATCATTCCAGGTCGAAGAATCGTCACTGGAGCCTGATTTTCCTGCTCGAACTCGCGCACCAATCGTTCTTGAAGCAGTTTCGTTTGGGCATATTCGTCGCGTTCTAGGGGATTTTTCTCGACCGCTGAATCTTCAGTCAACACAGACCCGATCGGTAAATTCCAATAGTCATAAACCGAGAATGTACTAATTGCAATCAATCTCAGCATATTCGCCGCTTTCATTGCCTCAAGCAAGTTCTCAGTTGCCAGCACAGTTCCTGCAAACTGAGCATAGAAGTCACCCGATTTCGCCGCAGCTAAATGGATCACGGCACTAATTCCGTCGAGTGCTTCAACTAATCCATCCTTACGCCGCAGATCCAATCGAACTAGCTCTAAATTCGGGTGACCATGCCAGGAGAGCTTCTCGATGTTTGTCACTGGACGCACGATCGCACGAACTTGATGTCCTCGTCTCAATGCTTCCGCGACAACATACTGCCCCAAAAAACCGGACGCACCTGTGATCAATAGCTTCATAACTGATTCTCCTCTGCCAACAATGCTTCTACCAATCGACTCGTGCGCTCCATATCTTCATAAGAAATCGGAGGGGGATCACCCTTGAGCAATGCGGTATAGGTTCGATCGAGCAATCCATGTAATCCTTCGTAGGGCGTTCGCTGCATGATTTTCCAGCTAAAGTTCCGCACACTACAGCGCATCAGTTCCGCACCATTGATGAAGTGATTAGCTAAGGGCGATAGCTGCTTCCCAACTTTTCGAGGTAAAACTGCGCGGAGATAAGGTTGAAATAAATCAGTCTGAACATAGCCCTTAGAGCCACGTACAATGATTTCAAAGCATTCTGGCAAGGTTGTAGAGCTAAATCGAATTCGAGCGTGCTTCGAGCCGCTAACTAACAAAGCATCCAGGTCATCATATTTGAACAGTTCACCGCCGCCGTAGTTGCTCCAGCTTGCACGAATCCGATCGAACTCTACAGGCAAAAATCGCAGCACCAAATACGCCAGATGCGTAATCGTATCGTGAATCACACCTCCAGGCAGTTTGTGAACGGGATTCGGTAGATTCTCGTCCGCAAATGCCGCCATTTTCCGCACCGCCAGCGAGATTCGCACCTCGACTTCTTCCACTTCACCAAGGCGACCTTGAGCAATTAACTGTTCGATCGCTAAAATCGGCTGATTAAATCGGTAGTTCTGGTCCTCGATCAAATAACGCTGATTCGCTTGAGCGATCGACCAAAGCTGCTTGAATTCTTCATACGTTGGCGCGATTGGTTTTTCACAAATGACGTGTGCCCCCGATTCGAGGCAATCTTTCGCAATCCACGAATGCGTTTGAGGAGGAGTCAGCACATGAACGACATCGGGCTGGGTTTCCGCTAGAAGTTGCCGATAGTCTGTGTAAGCTGCCTCAGCGTGAAACCGTTCTGCCGCATATCGCGCTGAAATTTTGGAAAGATCGCAAACCCCAACTAATCTCGCATTTTGCGATCGCTCTAAAAAACTCAAATGCTCTTTAGAAATCACACCCGTTCCGATGACCGCAGCTTTCAACGCGGTTGCCATGCCGATCCTCCACCAAATCCGTGAGCCGAGTTTGTTAGGTCTAGTCAGAAAAATGACGTTTTCCTAAAACAATCTATAACTACCAAAATTGTTAAGATTGTTTCTCTCCCTCCGGACAGATGAAGAGCTTTATGTAGTGAGAGCTACAAGCCTTTGTGTGCCAAATGAATTAGGTGCTCGATCGAGCAAGTTGTAACAAATCTATTTCATCATAGAGAAGATTCAATCTGCTTATTCGTCTGAATACGCGCCACGCACGATTCCAGTAATATCTCGATATTAATTCTATTTTTTCATAAAGGCTTTATATTTCAGCGGGTTGCGAAAAAGAATCGAGAAGACTGTTCAAAAGTTTTTGCTCTTTAACAACAAATTCCTATACTAATTTCAGCATTCATACGTAAGTAATAGTACGCGCTTTATGAAGAAAGATGTGCCTAAGATTGCATATCTGATTAATCAATACCCGAAGGTTAGTCATAGTTTTATTCGTCGTGAAATTCATGCGATCGAAAAATGTGGTCTCCCGGTTGGACGGTATGCCATTCGATCGTGCCGATCCGAATTAGTCGATGAAGCAGACCAAAAAGAATTAGCGTTAACTCGAACCGTTTTAGAAAGCGGTGCTGGGACACTCTTAAAAAGTCTGACAAAAGCAGTTCTGACGCGCCCAATTCAAGTGTTTCAGGCACTCAAGCTGGCTGTGAAATCTGGGCGACGTTCCGATCGCGGCGTGTTCCATCATTTGATCTATCTTGCGGAAGCTTGTATTCTCAATGATTGGTTCAAAGAAGACGGCATTCAGCACATTCACGCCCACTTCGGCACGAATTCCACGACAGTCGCAATGCTGTGTACGGCTTTAGGTGGACCCACTTACAGCTTTACAATTCACGGACCGGAAGAGTTTGACACGATTCAAGCTTTATCGATCGTCGAAAAAGTTGAGCGATCGTCTTTCGTCGCCACCGTTAGTTCCTTTAGCAAAAGCCAACTGTATCGCTGGTGCGACCAATCCCAGTGGAACAAAGTAAAAATCGTTCACTGTGGAGTCGATCGAAGCTTTTTCACCGAAATCACCCCCATTCCCGCAGAACCCCAAATCGTCTGTGTCGGGCGACTCTGCGAAGCGAAAGGGCAACTACTCCTAATCGAAGCCATTAAACCGCTCGTCGCCGCAGGCATTCCAATCAAACTCGTTCTGGTTGGAGATGGTGTAATCCGCCCTCAAATCGAGGCGATGATTGCTGCCGCAGACTTGCAAGATCACGTCGAAATCACTGGATGGGCGAGTAACGAGGAAGTTCGCAAACAGATTCTCGCTGCTCGTGCCCTCGTGCTTCCAAGTTTTGCTGAAGGCTTACCCGTTGCGCTGATGGAATCTCTCGCGCTGCATCGTCCCGTCATCAGCACCTACATCGCGGGCATCCCTGAGCTAGTCACTCCCAATCAATCCGGTTGGCTTGTGCCATCAGGCTCGATCGCGGATCTAACTGAAGCCATTAAGAGCGCAATTACACTCCCGCCTGAAGTTCTCGAACAAATGGGAAGAACAGGTGCGGAGCGGGTTGTTCGACATCACGATGCTGCTACCGAAGCACAAAAACTTGCAGCGCTGTTCATGGAAGTGATTCAGCCCACGATCGTCGAATCAGTTTTGACCGAGGTGCAACCTGCCGCCGTCTCGATCGCGCAATAACTCAACTCTGGTGATAGACAAAGGACTCAAACAGTGAACGACAGAACCCATTCCCTCAACTTGTGGCAGCAAATTGTCGAAGATTGGAACGCTCATGGACGCGACTGGACAAAGCCTGGATTTAGAGCGATCGCGGTTTATCGCTTTGGAGTCTGGCGCATGGGAATTCAGCCGCTAATCTTACGTGCACCCTTCAGCGTTTTGTATCGCATGATGTTCCGCAAAGTCCGTAACACTTACGGAATTGAGTTGCCTTACAGCGCTAAAGTCGGACGCAGAGTGATCATCGAGCATCAAAGCGCGATCGTCATTCACGGCAACTGTGTGATCGGCGATGATTGCGTCATTCGTCAAGGCTGCACATTGGGAAATCGCTATCTCGATCGATTAGAAGAGGCTCCCATCTTAGGAAATCGTGTCAATATTGGTGCGGGTGCAAAAATTCTCGGTCGCGTTCACATTGGGGATGATGCTTGCATTGGCGCGAATGCGGTCGTGCTGTCAGATGTTGGTGCGAGAGAAACTGCGATCGGGATTCCCGCAAAAATTCTCAAACGCAAGTCCGCCCTTGAGCACATGATTTCTAGCAGCGATGTTTTGAGCTTAGAGGTCGCAATGGCGGCTCCTGCGGCTCCCGTCGAAGAGTAGAAAAATTTTCTAAACAGCCTTTGCGGTCGTTGGCAATTTAACGGACTGGCTCCACGCGATCGCAGGTTTTTCAACGCTAATCCATACGATCGTCGCAAATCCCAAACTAACCAGAATACTTGCAACTAAACATAGGGCATCCGAAACCGCAGAGATGCCTAAAATCCGCTGTCCAATAAAGAACACAACTCCCATCACTGGAGTGTGAGTCAAAAATAAGCTGTACGATACATCTCCAAAAAACCTCAAGACTGAACCTTTCAATAGTTCAGCCAATTTTCCTGCGCGTCCGACTTCTAGAAGTAATAGCGCGATCGCGACACTAACGATCGTGAATTCTGCTTGATGGATGATGCCAGCCGTGAGTAGAACTCCGCTGTAGAGGTAGAACCAGAGACGCGAAAATTTTCGCTGCCAGCACCAGTGAGCAAATACGCCAAGTAGAAAGCTGTAAAGCAGAGGAAGAATCACGATCGAACGTCCTAAATTCGGTGCGATCGCAATCGGGAATATCGCTGCAATTAACGCAGTGGGAACAAATACGATCGCGAAAGCGGATTGAATTCGATATTGATAAAGTAGTCGCTGAGCAAATCCAATTAATAGACACAAAAGTAAATAAGATTGGATCTCTAATCCCAATGTCCAGTAGACATCATTAAAATTAGTAAATCCAATCAGTTCTTGAACATAAAACAAGTGAGTAATGAATCGCTCTGTGGAAAAGGCTTGTCCCATTGGTTGAAACGGTTCATTCTTCGCGTAAGCCGCTAGAAGCGCAAACGCAAGCGTAATCACGATCGAAACATAGTACGGCGGCGTTAAGCGAATCAATCGACGCAGTGTGAACTGACGCAAGTAGGGAAAATCGATCGTTGCATTTCTCAGTGAATGGGCAATCACAAACCCGCTAAGCACAAAGAAGACTGCAACACCCAAACTCCCCCAGGTAAACAGAACGGTATCTACCCAGCCACGTAAAAGCTGTTCTAGAGAATCCAGACGCTCATCAAGGTGAGCATGGAACAAGACAACCCAAAGTGCAGCCAATCCGCGTAAAGCGTCGATGAAGTAGAACCGTACTTTTGACGATGAAATCAGGGTCTGAGTCATCCTTCCATATATTCACTGATAGGGTTAATCAATCTGCAAATTTCAGCTTGTAGAAATCTCAACTTCGCCACAAGAAGTAATTAGATTCAGTTTCAACCTTCGCTTATTTCACATTCGTTTTTCACCCTAAAATCTACCATGGATTTTTACAAAATTCACCACTCTAAATCATGGGACCCTAACTTCATTGGAAGGTGCGATCGTAATTTCAGAGAACTTACCGAACAAGGGCGTAAGTTTACTCACACTTGCCATATTTCTAAAATCAGGAGCAAGTTTTATCTGAACTTAATTATTAAAGAATTACCGTGAGAAAGTACTGAGAAATAACTAATTGTTTCCTTGTACTTATAGTTTTAATAACAAGAGTGTAAAACGCATAAAGCTTGTAGAAGAAGCTTTTCACGTTCTACCTCACAAAAAAAGCGATAGATTAGTGTATCCTTTGCTAGTTGAAATAATTAATTTATAGGTTCAATGGAAATTACAATACCAGTATTGAATCAAAACAAGAGTCAACAGAATTTCTAATTGCAAAGACACTGACTTCTTTCTGCTGATTCGAGCCTATCTAGAGCATCAAAGAAACAGAACCTACTATAAGCAAAGGTACAAAGAAAAATGTCAATTTTTCAACTGACATTTTCTGAACTGGTTGTTTCATACAAAATTCAAATCAATTTAATCTCTTAATCACTCTCTGATCGATTATCCTGAGTACTAAACATCAGTTTCATCTTGTCAGCACTTTGCAACAAACCACCGATCTTTTCCTAGATCTTCTGGTAGTATTTTCCGTAGTTCCACGGTTTTCACTCAGGAAATCCCTTGATGATGGCGTAAAGATTCAGTGAAGCAGGTAGACGCGCCTCCGGTAAGCCACTTAGATTACGTATTAAGCCACCTCGAAGTTAGACAGAGCGGACGCAGTTTCTTAAATCAACTGAAAGACGATTGGGTGCAGCATGAGCCAACAACAGTGGAATAGATTGTCTGGTTTAGACGATCGTACGTATCAGGGCTTTGGCTCTATTGAGAGGGAGCCGTAGTAGAGATTTTCGGGCAAAGTAATGAGACAGGTTCACCTTCTTAACATTGGAATTCACAACCTTACGATGATCGAGCTACTCGAAAAGCTGAGACTCGGAGGAACCGTTTTCACGCCCAACGTGGATCACTTGATGAAGTTGCAGCACGACCCTGAATTTTACAGGGCATACCAAGGTGTGGATTTCAAGGTCTGTGACAGTCGATTGTTAGTCTATGCTTCGTATTTTTTAGGAACTCCGGTTCAAGAAAAAATTTCTGGATCTGACCTATTTCCAGCGTTTTATACGTATTACCGCAATGACCCCAGCGTAAAAATATTTTTATTAGGATCTGCCCCCGGAATTGCAGAAGCAGCCCGGAGCCGGATCAACGCCAAAGTCGGACGCGAAATCGTTGTCGCTGCTCACTCTCCCTCCTTCGGATTCGAGAAGAACGAAGCAGAGTGTGAAGCGATCGTCGAAATGATTAATCGCTCTGGAGCAACCGTTCTCGCCATCGGAGTCGGCGCACCTAAGCAAGAACTCTGGATTGCTCGGTACAAAGACCAACTCCCCAACGTCAAAACCTTTCTCGCGATCGGCGCGACGATCGATTTTGAAGCGGGGACTGTCCAGCGTGCACCACGCTGGATGAGCGAGGTCGGGCTAGAGTGGCTGTACCGAATGATCTGTGAACCAAAACGGCTTTGGAAGCGCTATCTCATCCACGATCTGCCTTTCTTCTGGCTCATCTTGCAGCAGCGGTTCCACGCCTATCACAATCCCTGGGCAGCCGAACTTGCACAAACTTCGCCAAAGAAGCCGCGATCGCTAATGAAAACAATCTAGCAAGATTACGGATGCTTTTTTAAAGATTTCGTCTAGTTGAGCCTTCATACGAACTTCTTCAAGTACAAGATATGGCATAGTGATGGGAAGATCTACTGACAACAGAGTGCGATCAAGATACCATCTAGCGAACTGTACAGAAGAACGTACCCAGGGGCTGCATCTAGTTTTGACCGATCCGAACGCTCTCAACTCCCGGTTTCGTATGTTCCAAGGTATTGAGCAACCCATTCTCTGAGATTCCTCTTTATGACAAGCATGAACATTGAGACAAAGCGCTACTCTGAAGATTTCGATCTTCAAAGCTATTGGCTCGTCCTGAAACGTCGTTGGCTCGTTGCTGCGGGTGTCTTTGCCGCAACCGTTGGACTTGCTGGACTTGCCACCTCTCTGCAACGCCCCAACTACGAAGCTACCGGACGAGTGCTCGTTCAATCCAATCGCACCACATCGCTGACGGGAGTTGGAGAACGAGTTGGAACCCTTGAAGCCTTAAGACGCGAAGGTAACCCGCTCGATACCCAAGCAGCCGTGGTGACTTCCTATCCGATTTTGCAGCGCGTGATTGATACGCTGCAATTGAAGAACACTCAAGGGCGACCGATGGAGCCAGAAGAGTTGAGCCGCCAGATCAAAGTTGAAGCGGTTCCTACTACGGACATTCTGGAACTGAAGTACGCAGACGATGATCCAGAAATGGCAGCGAACGTGATCAATCAGATCATCAAAGCGTACATCAACAACAATCTGAACACCAATCAGGAAGAAGCGAACAAAGCAGGACGCTTCATCGACAGCCAAATTCCAGCCGCAGAAGAAGCGCTGAACAAAGCCTCTGAGGAGCTACGGAACTTCCGGGCACGGAATGGCATTGTTGACTTGGAGCGGGAATCAGCAGCAAATATTAACTCAGCCGCCCTTCTACAAGATCAGTTGAGCCAAACCCGTGCACAATTGTCAGATGTAGGTCGTCAAGAAAGAGCTGTTGCAGATCAGTTGGGACTTGAACTCGGACAAGCGATCGACCTGGCATCTTTGAGTCAATCCGCAGGTGTTCAAGATGCACTCGCTCAACTGCAATCGGTGGAGTCGCGGTTGGTCACAGAGCAAGCTCGATTTAAAGACACGACTCCGCAGATTCAAACCTTGAAGCAGCAGCGCGATGACCTGAATGCTTTGTTGCAAGCGCGAGTCAGCGATGCAGTCGGTGCGAATGTCTCGGTTGCGCCTGGAGCGCTGCAAGTTGGCGATATCAAGCGAAGCCTAGCAGCAGCATTATCCACTCTGCAATCTCAGCGTGTCGGTCTTGAAGGTCGGATTTCTACACTTTCTGGACTACTTGCGAACTATCGTAGTCGGGCGGCGCAAACACCAGCCCTGATTCAACAAGAAAGCGAACTGCAACGCAAACAAGAAATTGCGCTCACCGCTTATCAAAACCTCAATGCTCGAAAACAAGAGATTGAAGTGGCGAAGAACCAGCAGGTAGGTAACGCACGAGTCCTGCAAAGCGCAATGGTTCCAACTCGTCCTGCCAGTCGGATGCGGTTGATTCTTCTGGCAGCGGGAGCGATGGTCGGATTGCTGTTGGGAATTGCAGCAGCTTTCTTGGTGGATTCGATCGACAAATCGCTTAAGACGGTCAAAGATGCCGAAGCGCAATACGGTTACACGCTATTGGGCTTGGTGCCACGCTTTGAAACCAGCGACACGCCAACGATTCTGTCCCCTGGCGCGGACGATATTTCGCCACGGGTGATCGCGATGACTTCACCTCGATCGATGATTCATGAAGCCTATCAGATGCTTCAAGCCAATCTGAAGTTCATGAGCCTCGATAAGAAAGTCAAAACGATCGTCATCAGTAGCGCCGTTCCACGGGAAGGCAAGTCTGAAGTGGCTGCAAACTTGGCGGCAACGATGGCACAATCTGGTCGAAAAGTGCTGCTAGTTGATGCTGATATGCGAAATCCGTCGCAGCATCACCTCTGGGGATTAGTCAACTCGGTTGGTTTGAGTAACGTGGTCGTGGATCAAAGCGAACTGCGTCAAGCTGTGAAACCGATTACCAGCAATCTCTCAGTATTGACCGCAGGCGTGATGCCGCCGAACCCATTATCGATTCTGGATTCGGAAGCGATGACCATCTTCTTGGAAACGGTGTCGAAAGACTACGATTACATCGTGTTTGACACACCACCGCTGGCAGGAACCGCAGATGCAGCAGTGTTGGGCAAGATGGCAGATGGGGTCTTGATTGCGGTTCGTCCGGGTGTGGCAGATGCAGCAAGTGTCGCGGCAGCAAAATCACTGCTCGCTCGCTCAGAGCCGAACATTCTTGGACTCGTGGCAAACGGTGTGAATGTGCGGTACGAACCGGACAGCTACTTCTACTACACTAACCGTGAACCAGTCGCAGATCGGAGTGAACGGGGCGAACGGACGCGATCGCTGTTGACGAAATAGCTTCAGTTCGTGAAATAAAGAGGAAATTGCGCGATCGTGCTTAGTGCGATCGCGTTTTTTCGCGCCAACACCTGTCTTAAGACACTGTTACAAATTAAGGAACTGTGAAAAAATTGCTCACAGACCACACTAAGCGATTCAGATTGTTATGTGGATATTGAGTGCATCTTTGATTGGACTGATCGGAGTTCTTCTTGGATGGAGTGTTTGGACTGGAGCAGAAACGAGTTTTGCGCTAATTTCTAATTGTCCAGAGCCTCGCCGTGCGACCAGAGCAGGGGAACGGGTGGCAATACTCATTCCGGCTCACAATGAGGAAACTGGACTAGGCATCACGTTGTCAGATGTGACGACACAGTTGCGATCCGGCGATCGCTTAATTGTGGTCGCGGATAATTGTACGGATGCAACGGCGGACATTGCGCGACAGCACGGCGTGATCGTTCTCGAACGCGAAGATTTGACGCATCAAGGGAAAGGATACGCTTTGGATTACGGCTTGCGATATTTGGCAGATGAGCCGCCGGATGTAGTGATTGTGATTGATGCGGATTGTCGAGTCGAGAAAGATGCGATCGCGATCTTGACCGAAACCGCGATCGAGCAGAATCGACCCGCACAAGCGACTTATTTAATGAAGAAACCTGCCCAACCGAGCGCGAAAGATTCCGTTTCGGCATTCGCGTTCACCGTGAAGAATTTGGTGCGACCGTTGGGACTTTGGCGATTGGGACTGCCGTGTTTGTTGACTGGGACAGGAATGGCGTTTCCTTGGGCGGCGATTCAAGCGGTGAATTTTGCCAGCGGGCATTTAGTTGAGGATATGAAGCTGAGTGTGGATTTGACGATCGCAGGATATCCGCCTGTTTACTGTCCAGCGGTGCGTGTGATTGGAACTTTACCGCAACAAAGTAGTGCGGCTCAGAGCCAGCGAACTCGATGGGAACATGGGCATTTACAATCGATCTTGATGTATGTGCCTGCTCTGATTAAATCTGCGATCGAGACGTTCAATGTTGCCGCGATCGTACTTGCGATCGAATTGAGTGTGCCGCCGCTGTCTTTATTTGTGATGAGTTGGATGGGAGTCAGCGCGATCGCAATTCTTTGGGGGATTTTGACTGGATTCTGGACGGCGGGAATTTTAGCGATCGTTGCTGGAGTGTGTTTAATCACGACAGTGCTCGCAGCTTGGAGCAAATTCGGGCGCGAAGATTTACCTTTGAGAGAGTTGCTGGCTATCCCACTCTATATATTGTGGAAAATTCCGGTTTATTTGCGGTTTTTAATTCGCCCGCAGAAAGCTTGGATTCGGACAGCACGAGATTAACGGTAAATTTACTGGGGAACTCAGGTAGAGAATTTACGTCATATTTACAATTGGAGTAGACGGAATACGGGGTGCAACGCAATGTCGCACCTCGTTTTGATTGAGAGTTTTACGGGAATTTTTTACGGTGAAGCGAGATATTTCTTGGAAAACGATCGGCTGCGGATTTTTGACTGGGGTGGCGCTTGCTTTTTCAGGCGCGTCTCCGAGTGCCGCAGCAGAGCGATTAAATTTGCGGCTTGGACCTTTTGAACAATCGATCGCGGTTTCGGATTTAGAACAATTTGCGAAAACGGGGAACGTTCCTCCTGCACTTCAACTCTATTCGGCAGTGCTAACCCCGGAATTGCGACGAGCATTGACGAGTCGTTTACAGCTTGATCCAAATTTGGGAACGCAGATTGTCGAGGATTTGCTGAAATCGCCATCGGGTCAGCAAGTTTTGAATTCGATTCGGCAAGCTGCACCGGAATTGAGTTTGGAAACGTTGCAGGCAGGGTTTTGGTTAGCAGCGCGGCAGGCAAATGGACTCGATGCGATCGCGGTAATTCGAGCGATTCCTCAAGATACGGTGACGATCGATGTGACGCAAGCGGTTGGGATCGCCTCGCAATTGAATTTCTCGAATTGGAAAACGCAAGGAATTCGATCGCTGTTAGAGCGTAGTTTGAGTTCTGGCAATTCCACGTTTCGAGCTTCGTTTGATCCGTCGATCGCCGGATCGCAAACAGTTCAAGAATCGTTCTATTCGTTTTACGATGCTCAGCGCGATCGACGATTACCAGTCGATTTCTACTGGAGTGCGACGACCAAACCGGATGCGCCTCTAGTTGTTCTAGTTCCTGGATTTGAAGCAAATCGGAAATTTTTGGCATATTTAGCGCGACACTTAGCTTCGCATGGAGTGACGGTCGCCGCGATCGAGCATCCGTTTGTCGCCCGAAACAGTTCGCTATCGTCCTTGAATCTGGATCGATTGATTCCAGCAAGTGAGTTTATCGATCGACCGAAAGACATTAGTTATCTGCTGGATCAATTTGAGCGATTAAATCAACAGCCTGGAGACCTTCAAGGCAAGCTGAATGCGCGGAAAGTCTCAGTCATCGGACATTCTCTGGGCGGGTATGAAGCGTTGGCATTAGCGGGTGCAGAACTCCGGTTTGATGAACTGCGAGAGTTTTGTCGCGCCAGTGGATTACTCGATCGAGTTCCAGCCGATTGGCTCCAGTGCGCCGCGATCGAGCAACCGAAGAATCGTTTGAGTTTGCGTGATTCAAGAGTGGTGCAAGCAGTCGCGCTCAATCCAGCGATCGGACAAATCTTTGGGAAGTCAGGCTTGAAATCGGTTGCCACCCCCACTCTGATTTTGACCAGCACTGATGACACGTTAGCGCCTGCTTTTAGTCAACAACTCCAGCCATTCTTGCAGTTGCCGACTCCGAAGTATCTGTTAACGGCGATCGGGACGACTCATTTGAGCGTGAGCGATCCAGGAAATTTCACAGGTGCGATCGCGCAAGGCACACTGGTGAAAGAGCGTAGGGGAGCAGAAGTTGAACCACTACGTCGATTGTTGCAGGGTGTAAGTTTGGCGTTTATTCAGCAAACGACCTCCGAGGCGAAAACCTATCAGCCGTTTTTGACTCCGGGATATGCACGATCGCTCTCGAAACCGGATTTACCTTTGCGGCTCAACACCGAACTGCCTGAGAATGTGACTCGTTGGTTGAGTTTGGCAACCATGTTTTGAGTTAAGGGCGATCGCGATGGAATCAAGTCATAGAGAATCACTGTAAAGCTTCCTCTAATTTGTTTTGACTCCATAGCGATCGTGCAAATTCTAAAACTTGCTTGCGTCGATCGTCCGGGAGTTGTTCCACGATCGCAGCCACTTGATCAGACACCGGGAGCCAAGACTGAGTTGTTGATCGCCAAACTACAACAAATTGATCCGGCTTAAGTGCCAACATCTCGATCGTGGCTCCTTGATCATCCGCAAACTCAACTTCATACGCCGTTCCGTAATCTTCTAAAATCGTGCCCTGCATTCCCGATTTCAGATTTCTTGCTGGCATATCTTCAAGAAGCTCCACCACGTCAAATACTTCTGGTTTCATCTCCTACTTTCCTCGTCCTTACGGTACGTATAGCGTCGTCAATCTAGCAATATCACTTCCTTCTGCCACAATCCAACCTGTACGGACTATTTCACGTTGTCCTTCTACTCCAATTATCTCTAAATCAACACGATAGCGCTGTCCATGTTCATCAAGTTCTCTGATACTCGCCTCCGCGTCCAACGCCATTGCAACAATTTGCTGCATTAAAAGTGTGTAGTTCTCCCCTGTAAAGCCAAGTGCAGAGCGAAAGACAATCGCTTTGTCTGCTCCCTTGGGACTGTCTAAATTCAGGGCATAATTTGTCAGTTTGCGAGGGTCAATTTCAATTTG
The DNA here is from genome assembly GCF_050565645.1 of Leptolyngbya sp. AN10. NCBI lineage: Bacteria > Bacillati > Cyanobacteriota > Cyanophyceae > Leptolyngbyales > Leptolyngbyaceae > Leptolyngbya > Leptolyngbya sp. AN10. Next base: position 82,970 of record NZ_JBNXVP010000021.1, on the reverse strand, counting down.
ACTGACAACATCTCGAAGCTTCATTCGGCTCTCTATTCTGGATGAGCTACTTTAGCATTTCGTCGATCGACTAACCCGCACCACCCGCGCCCCGTGGTAAATGCAGCGTAAAGCAACTTCCCTCACCCTGCTTTGATTTCACCGTAATATTGCCGCCTTGAAGCTGAGCTAGTTTCTGCGACAGTGCTAATCCTAATCCCGTCCCTTGATATCTGCGCGTCAAGCCTGGATCAAGCTGCTGAAACGGTTGAAAAAGTTTCTCCTGATCCGCTGGAGTAATTCCAATTCCCGTATCACGAACCTCAAAATCAATTCCGTCTTCAACTTGTCGAACGGTGAGTGTGACCGACCCTGACTCCGTGAATTTGATTGCGTTTGAGAGTAAGTTCAGTAAAATTTGGCTCAAACGCCGATCGTCAGCGGTACAAGTCGTAATCTCAGAATCGATCGAGTAAGAAAACTCCAATCCTCGATGCCTTGCTTGGTCTCGAAGCGTAGAAATACAGGTTTCACAAACGGCTTCCACCGAAACCAGACGAATCTCAAGCTCTTCACGCCCAGCTTCAATTTTGGCTAAATCCAATAAATCATTAATCAGTTCTAAAAGTTGATGCCCTGCAACAGAGATTCTTTGAACATAGTCAAGCTGTCGAGGCGTTAAGGCTCCAAATACCTGTTCCAGCAGTACACTCGAAAACCCGATAATTGCTGTTAATGGAGTTCTCAGTTCGTGACTTGTGTTAGAGAGAAACGCACTTTTTGCTTGATTGGCAGTTTCCGATGCCAGTTTCTCCTGTTCTAATTCTTGGGTTCGTTGTCGTACCAGTTCTTCTAGTCGAGCTTCTGCAAGTTGTAACGCTTCAACTCTAGCTCGTTCCGCGCTCAATTGCCGCCCAGCAAATGAGGCAAGGAGTGCCGCTGTCAAAATCAGCAGTGCCGCAACTCCGATCACGATCGCTAAAACTCGACTAGAAATCGGCTCGATCGGTGGAGGTGCGATCGCGGCGACTCGAATGTGAGTTGCGCTCATTGCCATATAGTGCATTCCAGAGATAGCAACTCCCATTAATCCAGCGCTATCAATCACTTTCCGACACTGAGCCACAATCGTCGTGCGATCGCGAAATCGCAATAGCCAAAGTGCCCCCCATGAAGCCACGATCGCGATCGCACCAGACAGCGACACGATCGGCAGATCATAAATTTGACGGGCTGCAATTTGCAGTGCTGCCATTGAGATGTAGTGCATTGCAATAATGGTGCAGCCGATACAAAGTCCGCCAATCGTCCACCACACGTCATCGAGTTGATAAGCCAGCCAAATTCCGACGATCGAGCCGCTGAGCGAAACCGCGATCGAAAGCAGAACGATCCGAAAATCATATCCAACTGGGATCGGTAAAATATGCGCCAGCATTCCTGTAAAGTGCATTGCCCAGATCGTTAATCCCAGGACAATTCCACTGCCAATTAGCCAGTATTGACGCGGCTTTGCCTGCGTGACCTGGACTTGTTCAGCAATATCAAGCGCCGTGTAAGAACCAATAAAAGAAATCAGAACCGACAAAACGATCAGGCGAAAGTCTGAGGTCGCAATAATGTCAATGGCAGGCATTCTATAAAAGATAAATAAGCGCGGCAGGATCTCGATCGCAGATGCAGCCTTATTCATCGAAGGACAAATCAGGCGCGATCGACATCTTCCTAAGACGGTAGATCTATTGCAGGGCTTCTTCCAGCTTGTTCTGATCCCAGAGCGATCGATACAGTCCAGGGTAATCTAACAATTCTCCATGTGAACCCATTTGCACGATTCGCCCTTGATCCATCACAAAGATTCGATCCGCCATTGCCGCTGCTGAAAGTTGATGTGAGATAAATACAACCGTTTTGCGAACAGTTCCTTCAGATAAATTCTTCAAAATTCGAGTTGCCGTTTGATTATCCACACTCGACAACGCGTCATCCAAAATCAGAATCGGACTATCCACTAAAAGCGCTCTCGCTAATGCGGTTCGCTGGCGTTGTCCACCGGATAGCGTAATTCCGCGCTCACCCACGATCGTGTCATAGTGCTGCGGAAAGTTCAGAATTTCTCCGTGAATTTGAGCAATCTTTGCAGCCAGTTCGACCTCATCTTGTTCAGCCAGAGGTTTACCGTATCGAATGTTGTTTCGGATCGTAGTGCTGAAGAGAAAACTTTCTTGTGGCACATACGCGATCGCGCCTCTCAAATCTTCTAATCGCAAATTCGTAATGTCATAACCATCCAGAAAGAGTTGGTTTGGATCAATATCTAATAGTCGCGGTAATGCGTTCGCGAGTGTAGATTTACCAGAACCGATCGCACCGACGATCGCAACGGTTTCACCGGGAGAAATCGCAAAATTAATCCGATCGAGATTCGGTTGAGAACTACCGGGATAATGAAACGTTAAATCCTTAGCGCTCAATTTTCCATGCACTTGCGCTACTGGTAACGGAATCGTGTCTTTAGCATCTTTAATTTTTGGTTCAACCGATAAGATTGCCTCAATCCGATCGATACTCACTTCTCCACGCTGATATGCCGTGATCGTGAATCCGAGTAATGCAGTCGGAAACGCTAATCGTTCCACAAACAGCAAAAGTGCAATAAAATCTCCGACTGTAATTTCACCCCGTGCGATCGATCCGCCTCCAAACCAGAGCAAAATTAATGCACTTCCGTAAGCAATTCCTTGCAAGATCGGGAAAAGAATATTCCGAGTGAGAGCGAGTTTGAGATTCGCATTCAAAAGCGATCGATTATAGCCACGAAACGCCTGTCGTTCGTTTTCTTCCTGACCGTAGATCTTAATCAGGGCAATTCCGCTCATATCTTCTTGCACCAATTCGCTCAAAGTCGAGAGTTCTTCTTGAACGGTTAATTGTTGCGATCGCAGTCGGTTACTAAACAGACTGACTAGAATCAACATGAACGGATAAACCGATAATGCCATCAAGCTCAATCGAGCATCGATCGCCGTCATCGCAGGTAAAGTCAACGCATACGCGAATACTGTGTTTGCCAAACTGAGAACCGCAAACCCTAACAAGCGGCGAATGTTATCTACATCACTTGTGGCACGATTAATCAAATCACCAACAGTATTCGCTGCAAAATACGCAGGTTCTAACTTGAGTAAATGATTAAAAATCTTTTGTTTTAGATCAAATTCAACTTGACGACCCACGCCAAAGAGTAGAGTGCGAGATACCATCCGCATCCCCCACATCACCGATGCCAATACTAGAATCAGAAGCGCATCTAGCAGAATTTCGTTAACGCTAAACGTAACGCTGAGTTTATCGATCGCATCACGAATTTGCAGCGGAATATAAATGCCGATCGAGTTCACCACCAGCAACGCCAAAACCCCTAAAGTTGTACTCCGCCAATGTGGACGAAGATAAGACCCTAGTTTTTGAAGCTGCCCCCGCGATCGAGCCATGACTATCCCTACTATCGAAACCCTCTCATGGTAGCGCGAAAGAAAAAGTTAATTCCAAACGAAAAGGGTAGAAGTGAAAAGCTTCTACCCTTCTGCCTTTAGAGTGTTGTACGAACGGGTCGAATCCATCCCCTCAAGAAGTAATAGATCGATGCCAGGTACTCGTTAACCACTCTGGAACTCAGCGCCAACGCATCAATACTGGGAATGAGATCCGCGATTTGCACATTCCGTTCCACCAAATCTCGTCCTTGTGCCCGACCCCGTAGCGCCTCCCGTGGCGGCAGCGTAAAGAAATTCGTCGGACGTGGAATGATCGTGACCGGAACGTTGTTATTCGTAAATTCTCGCCGGAACGTCAGAGCAGCTCGATTCATCTGAATTGCAGACTCGATCAAGACTAGCTGATTGCCGAAATTGATTCCTCGACGCTGCAATTCCTGGCGCACATTCACGGCACTTTGCTGCATCGTAGGACTATTGGAATCGCCAATGATATCGCCTTCAGGAATTCCCATATCTTGCAGAAACCGTCTTGCATCTGCCGCCTCAGAGACATCGTTGATAGATTCTCCCTGCCGACGTAATCGCTCTGGTCGATCGCCCGCGCTCACAATAATCAGTGGAGCCGTTCCCCGTGCCCGTTCCTCTTCGTACACCTGCCGTGTATAAGTCAAAATGTCGCCATTTTCGGTGAGTTGAACGGGCTGATCGGTTAAGAGCGCAAATGAACCAGGCGGAATCGGAGAAGGAGGCGGAATCAGTTGAGGAGCCGTGGGAGCAGGAGCAGCAGGAGCAGGTTGCGTTCTCGGTCGCAATTGTAATCGAGTCGTATCCTGTGCCAAAGTGACAATCACTCGTCGTGCTCCAGCGGGAAGCGTGTCTGCCCCAACCGGACGCGCAATCTCGATCGCTTCTGCCTCCGCTCGTTGTGCCAAGAAGTAAGATACGGCTGGAATACTGAGAATCAGGAGTGCAGGAATCGCAATTCGCAGTACCAAAACTCCTGTTCCAGATAATTTGCCGCCCCTGAGCAATTGAGAAAACGCAATCAGCAGCAGAATCAAAATAATACCGAGTGGGCTAAACGGTATGGCAATCACTCGGAAAATATTACCGATAATGCCTTGATCCGGCGACCCGGTGTAGAAGGTAAAGGCTGCTACTCCTAGAAAGAGCAGCAAAACTAATCCCCCTAAAAACGGTCTCGGTAGTAGCCGTAATAGAACATACCAGGCAAATAAACCGACTACAACCCAGAGCAATACTTGGGTTAATAGAACGAATACGTCAGTTACTAATAAAACCATTTATTCAATCCCTTGTCTCGCGCTTATCCTCCTCACCACATAAATGCGATCGTATTTGATCGCATTTTGATTCAATTGGAGGTGAAACTTCATCGCTTCAAGATTACCCGCAGGTATCAGTTTTGCACACGGAAGTTGTTCAAATTATGAACAACTTGGTGCATGACGATCGAACTCCCTAAACTTTGTCTTGCACTTAGAAATAACCTGTTTCAAGACTAGGATTGTACCGAAAATTCATCGGTCGTAGGGCGTTTTTGATGACGAATTTCAAATTTTTCCTGAAATTTAGGGGTCTTAAAACCATTTTTTCTAAAATGAATTCGATTAGACCCGTTTTGGCAATCAAAAATCAGGCAAAATGCAAGATTAGAGTTTCTAATTTGTCGATCGGGTGTATTGGAGGAATCAACCGTGGAATTGATTTTGGCAGGAATCGTATTTGCTGTGATCCTATTTATGTTGACCCGCAGTCTGTTTGTTAAGTAGCGCGATCGCATTCAAAAAGGTTCCTGAATTGCAAAGTCCGCTTCTGAAATGGGAATTGTCCACTGCTGGGTGAGGATTTATTGTGTCATCTGAAAAGCCGATCGTTTTAGTCACAGGTGGAGCCGGATATATCGGTTCTCATGCTGTTCTGGCACTGCAACAGGCAGGGTATGAAGTCGTTGTTTTCGATAATTTAGTGTACGGGCATCGCGATATCGTCGAGTCGGTGCTGAAGGTGGAACTGATCGAGGGAGATACGAACGATCGTGAATTGCTCGATCGAGTGTTTGCATCTCGTCCTTTTAGCGCGGTGATGCACTTTGCGGCGTATGCGTATGTGGGCGAATCGGTGAGTCAACCGGATAAGTATTACCGCAATAACGTGACCGGAACGTTGACCTTACTCGAAGCGATGGTGGCGGCTGGTATTCAGAAATTCGTGTTTTCTTCAACTTGCGCGACCTATGGCGTTCCGAAAACCGTTCCAATTCCTGAAGATCATCCGCAAGATCCGATTAATCCCTACGGCGCAACGAAGTTGATGGTGGAGCGGATTTTGGCAGACTTCGATCGAGCTTATGATTTCAAATCCGTGGCTTTCCGTTATTTCAATGCAGCGGGAGCCGATCCCGAAGGACGACTGGGCGAAGACCACCAACCGGAAACGCATCTGATTCCATTGGTGTTAATGGTGGCGCTCGGCAAACGGGACTCGATTTCAATTTACGGAACCGATTACCCAACCCCAGATGGGACTTGTATTCGAGATTATATTCACGTGACCGACTTAGCAGAGGCGCATGTTCTCGGCTTGAATTATTTGCTGAAAGGAGGCGATTCCGATCGCTTTAATTTAGGCAACGGCAACGGGTTCTCGGTGCGGGAAGTGATCGAGATGGCACGAAAAATTACAGGTCGATCGATTAACGCTGTCGAATGCGATCGTCGTCCGGGTGATCCCCCTGCATTAGTCGGAAGTGCGGAAAAAGCGCGATCAATTTTGGGCTGGAATCCTCAGTATGCGGATCTCGAAAAGATTCTCACTCATGCGTGGGCGTGGCATCAAAAACGACACGGATAATTATCGTGAACCCTGTAGAGACGCGATTAGACGACTGCTCTTATTCGCGTCTCTCCGAGCGGAATGAATGCAAGCCCGATCACATTCGCCCCTGTCACATTCACCCCTGTCACATTCGCCCCTGAATTGTAGGAAGTACGATCGACTTCCCTAAAACGCCCCTCGTCTTATCAAAATCACATAAATCGTTTTGAAGATCAGCACCACATCATAGATCGGTGACCAGATCGCTTGATATCGCAAATCCATCTGCACGATATCCTCAAAATCCTTCACGGTCGATCGACCATTAACCTGCCATTCCCCAGTCAATCCGGGTTTCACATTTAGTCGCTGCCAGTGATGATCCGCATACTGCGCCACTTCATCCGAGGTCGGTGGACGAGTTCCGACCAAGCTCATATCGCCCCGCAGCACATTCCAAAACTGAGGCAATTCATCCAGGCTCGTTCTGCGTAAGAAGTGCCCGATCCGAGTCACACGCGGGTCTCGGCTATTCTTAAAAATCAGACCGTCCGCTTCATTCTCGACCTGGGATTTGAGCGCGTCCGCCCCATCGACCATCGATCGAAACTTGTACATGCGAAACGTTTTGCCCAATAGTCCATGCCGTTCTTGGCTATAAAAAATCGGTCCAGGACTGTCCAACTGAATCGCGATCGCAATCGGAATAAACACGATCGCAGCAATCAGCAAGCCAATTAAACTGCCGAAAATATCAATAAAGCGCTTCAAAACTGAAGTCGTCGATCGATGTGGAACTTTAAAAGAAGATGCAATCTGAGAATCGGAAATCGACGAGTCAACCGCAGGATTAAACATAGCTTAAATCAAAGACCAGGACTGGGTTTTCACCGAGTCAAGTCGTGCATTTTCACTGTAAGCCTATCGAAACCGCGAATACTCTAATAGTCTTTCTACCGAGATTTCCTCAAAACTTTTTACTCGTCTGCTCGATCCCCACTTTTATAAAGTTTTGATGAAGCTTATTTTCAAAAAAAGCAAAATTTGCCCGGAAAGCCACGGAAACGCTCGTTAGAAATAAATCGTAAAATGTAAGTAAAGACCCTATGTGAGGAGAGATTTGTGGAATCGCAAGCTTTGGCGGAAATCGTGCAGGAACTGGCAGAAACAACGATCGCGGCATCGGAAACGATCGAGCAATTGAGCGATCGTGTCGAGACGATCACCACTCAAGTTGATCAGCAAGGGCAACAAATCTTTGCATTAACAGACGCGCTGCAAACCTTGACCGATAATCAGTCCACACTGGTTTCTCACATTGCTCACCTGACCGAAACCCTAGAGCGCATCGCAGCGTCTTTGGAGACGAGCAACCGCAGTGTTTCCTAAGCAGTGGAAAACCCTGAGAAACGTTTTATACTAAATCCTCAGCCGAGTCGGGCAGGAGTTGAGGATTATGACTTGCACTCTTACCCGAACGGGTAAGTGATTTTCTCGTCAACTCTGCGGCACACTCTATATCAGGGTAATGAGGACGGCAACCATGACACGAGCAGAACAAATTGCAGCCGATTGGCGATCGCGGCTAAAGACCGAACTTTCACGGAGTAGTGACACAACCCGCGAGAGTATTGTCCGATGGTTGCTGGGCGAAGATTTAACCCGATTTGACGAGTACACGCCTGAACGCCTCGATATCGAAGTGCAGGCGATGGATTACCGCTATCGCATTCTCATACAGCGCTATTTTGAAACGCCGCCCCAACGTGCATATAAGAATTTAATTCAGCGCTTGGGCAGTATGTTTGTCATAAGAAACAAAATTAGTACCTGGATTGCGTTATCCCGCGATCGTCAAACGACGGTGATCGATGTGTTACAAGAAGTCATCCAGGACTTAATGCAAAACGATAAATATATGCAGGAGCAAGTCGGCTGGATTGCTCAATGTACGGACGATGCGAGATTACGCAATGCGATCGTACTCACCGCAACAGAAGAGTATTGCCTGCGTCCAATTCGCAACCAACCGCTTCTGGTGTATCGCTTTGTGAATTATCAAAAACGCAGTCAGCGCGGCGGAATGACACAAGTTCCCGCTGCGGATTTCATTCGATTAGTTTCAGAAGAAATTGCACCAGATGACTCAGAAGGCTCAGTGAGTTTGCTGGATGGAGAAGCGATCGCGCAATTCCAAGAGGAACAAACTCAGCAGCAACAGCAAGAACTCCGAAACGCGATCGTCAAACAGTTCGAGGATTATCTTACCGAGAAGGTTGGAAGCGATGCGGCTCAGTGGTTGCGGCTGTATCTACAGGGCAAGACCCAAGAAGCGATCGCGCAGATGCTCGATATGCCGATTAAGCAGGTGTATCGATTGCGTGAAAAGGTGAATTATCACGCGGTGCGGGTGTTTGCTCAGAAGAATCAGCCCGAATTGGTGACGGAATGGCTCGGTCGTTGAGTACGTATGTTCAAAACTTTGTGTCGATGAAGAACTGTCGCTACGATACAGTCCGCCCGGCGCTAAACCGTCCGGGCTAATGGGAGAAAGGAGGCTGAAGCCCCCTCAGACAGTAGTTTCAGCCCTCTTTAGAGGGGTTTTCTCAATTAGCCCGGACGGTTTAGCGCCGGGCGGGATGCCGGGTGAACGAGTACACCAAAATTCACCAGTCTCGATCGCATTTCTCCAATTGCATAAGAGCCGAGACGCGATTAGAACGACTGAACTTCGCGTCTCTATGCACTGTCCGTTAAATATCAACAGGTTGTTTTCCAGACACCACGGGCGCGATCGCACTGAGTCCCAATTCCGGGTGATCCCCTTGCAACTGCTGACAATTCCACTCATTGCGGAACAGTAAAACCGGACGCTCCCAGCTATCTTTTACCGCTAACGTATTGAAAATTCGCCCCACTTTCTGGAGCGCTTCCCAACCGCCATCAACCCAACGCGCTACCGTATACGGCAAATATTCCAGCGTCGTTTCGACTCCGTACTCGTTCTGCAATCGGAACTGCACCACTTCCATTTGAAGCTGTCCAACCGCTGCAAGAATCGGATCGCGTTTCGCTTCGTCTGCGGAATACATGATCTGAACTGCACCTTCTTCGCGCAATTCGGAGACACCTTTGCGGAACTGCTTGAACTTCGACGGGTTCGGATTTCTTAAGAACGCGAACAGTTCAGGTGAAAAACAAGGAATCCCTTCGTATTCGAGCCGTTGACCGTTGTAGATTGTATCCCCGATCGCAAAAACGCCCGGGTTATTCAAGCCAATCACATCGCCTGGATACGCTTCTTCGATCACTTCCCGGTCTTGAGCAAATAATTTCTGCGGACGAGAGAGCCGAACGGTTTTCCCAGTCCGGGCATGACTCACGACCATATCTTTCTCGAACTTGCCAGAACAGACGCGAACGAATGCAACACGATCGCGGTGTTTGGGGTCCATGTTTGCTTGAAGTTTGAACACAAATCCCGAAAACTCTGGATACGTCGGATCGATTTCACCTTTAGTGCTGACGTGCGCTCCCGGTTTCAAAGCGTAGTCCAAGAACGAATTCAAGAACAATTCGACCCCGAAATTGGTCATCGCACTCCCAAAGAAAATCGGAGTCATTTGACCCTGATGAATCGCATCAAGATCAAACTCAGAACCAATGCCTTCAATTAGTTCCAATTCGTCTTTGAACTGGTAATAAAGATCTTTTTCCAACAGCATTTCAATATTCGGATCACCCAAATCGATTACGGTATCTCGCGCTTCTCGGCTCCCGTGCAAACTCCGCTCGAATAAGTGAATTTTGCGAGTTCGTCGATCGAATACCCCTTTAAACTGATCGCCCATCCCGATCGGGTAATTCACCGCATACGTTTGCAGCCCTAATTCTTGCTCGATCTCGTCCATCAATTCGATCGGGCTACGTCCGGGTCGATCGAGCTTATTGACAAACGTGAAAATCGGCAGCGATCGCATCCGACACACTTCAAACAATTTCCGAGTTTGCGGCTCCAAACCTTTCGCAGCATCGATCAGCATCACGGCATTATCCGCCGCTGCCAGAGTCCGATACGTATCTTCACTAAAGTCTTGGTGTCCGGGCGTATCGAGCAGGTTAATCTGGCACTGCTGATACTCGAATTGCAGCACCGTTGAAGTAATCGAAATCCCCCGCTGCTGCTCCATCGCCATCCAGTCCGAAGTTGCATGACGTTGAGCGCGACGAGCTTTCACCGCTCCCGCCTCGTGAATCGCACCCCCGTACAGCAACAATTTTTCGGTCAGAGTCGTCTTTCCGGCATCCGGGTGCGAAATAATCGCAAAATTTCGTCGCCGCTCTACGGCTTGCTGCAAGTCAGATTCCAATTCGATCGCCATGCTGTTCTCTCAGATAGATTGCGGGACATTCCAATACATCACATTAGTTTAAATGTAGCGACAAATTCGGCGGGATTGTAGCTAGATTCAGAAGCATCGAATGGAATTGATCGCTATGCAAAATACTGGACAGCAAAAACTTCTTTCTGCGCTGTGTCACGGATCAGTCTTCTTCAGTGCTACTCTCGTTTCGGTCGGAATCCCGATCGCGATTTTATTACTCACAGACGATTGGGTGATAAAAGATAACGCCCGTGAAGCACTGAATTTTCATATCAATCTATACGTATATGCGGCTTTAGCAGGGATTTTTTTCTTATCTGTGGTCGGCATTCCAATTGCGATCGTCATCGGGATCGGATTGGCAATTTGTAGCTGGTTATTGCCGATCGTGGCTATCATTAGAGTTATCGATCGTCCGAGTCAACCGTATCGTTACCCATTTATTTTACGGCTGCTGTAACTTTACGCACTATTTGTGAACGCTTTGTGAAATCTTTATCGCCGAGATCGCTGATCACGGAACTTTCCGCATAAAATGATCGCCGAGGGTTACGTAAATCTACTCTCAGACTGGGTGCTTGTCAGAATCTACCAGCAAAAATAAAGACGGTTCTGAGCGATCGCAACTGCGGTCTTTTCTAGCGAGGCGTGATTAACAAGTGGATACAGGTCTTGGGCAACCCGGTTGCCTTCTTTTTGGTCGAATTTTGTCCGGAGAATACAGAGTTGAATTAGTTGGGAGGCACTCATGAGTGTGACTGCGTTTCCCAATGACAAATCAGCCGCTTTACTGAATCCGGATAGCACTCTAGAAACTTTTCCATCCCGAAATGCGATCGGTAAACAAACTCGCCTCGCAGCCTTTCAACTCGGTAGTTCTACGGCAACGGTTGATCTACTAGCTCGAAAAGCTTCTGATGGCTCCACCCAGGTCTGGTCGGTAAATGGCTTCAATTCAGCCACTCGACGCGACTTGCCCACCGAATCCGATCAAAACTGGCAAGTTGCGGGCATTGCCGACTTCAATCGCGACGGACAGCAAGACCTTTTATGGCGCAATGTCGGAACGGGAGCCGTCCGTATCTGGCAGGTGAATAACGATACGGCTCAGACAATTTCGCTCGGAACAGTTAGCGATTTAGGCTGGCAGATTACCGGACTTGCCGATTTCAACAACGATGGCTCGTCTGATATTCTGTGGCAGAATCGGCGCAGCGGAGAAGTCGTTCTGTGGTTTCTGAATCAAACCAGTGTCAGTTCCGGGTCGATCGTCGGTTCAACGGGAGCAAGCAACTGGCACATTCAAGGCATCACTGATTTCAACAACGACGGCAATCCTGATCTCGTCTGGTACAACACAAGCAGTGCTGAGACGGTTTACTGGCTGTTTAGCAATGGCAGACCATTCCACGGAGCACTACTAAATCAGGCTCCAAGCACCGATTGGAAAATTGCGGGAATTGGAGATTTCAACGGAGATAACAGTTCCGATTTGTTTTGGCGCAACGATCGTACAGGTGAAACGCAATTCTGGCTCTACAGCGGGACACAAAGAACGCAGGTTCGATCAGGAACACCGATCGCATCTTCGTGGCAAGCCATCAGCGCGACTGATTTGAATGGCGATCGCACAACAGATTTACTCTGGCGCAATCCATCGACTGGAGAACTTTTAGCCTGGTTTGTGCAAAATGGCAGTCTCAATAGTTCTGCAACGGTTCTGACCGAGCGCGATTTAGATTGGCAACCGATCGCATCACTCGAACGATCGACCTCTCCTTTAATCACGCCCACTCAAATCACGGTTCGTCCCGCAACTCTAACAAGCAACGGCACGATCACAACCGCTGAAATTCAAGCGCCTGTTTTCACTCGTAGCGATCGCGTTGATGCGGGAAATAGCAGCGATTTCTATCGGTTTACGATCGGGCAATCTGGAATTTTCACCGCAGGACTCACCGGATTAAGCGGAGATGCCGATGTGCGGCTGATTCAGGATACGAATGGCAATGGTACGGTAGATAACGGTGAAATTCTCGCATGGCAGTGGGAGCGCGGAGCCGCAAACGAATCGATTCGGAGATTTCTAGCGACTGGAACTTATTTGATTCAAGTCGTCAGCCATAACAATCAGACTGCTGATTTTACGCTGTCTACAACTTTTACGGCGGCTGCCAGCGATCCTCAGCAGTTCAGAATTGACTTAACCTTTGCAGAGTCTCTCACCGGATTAAACTCTGCCGCGAGAGATGCGATCGCTCAAGCCGCACGATTCTGGGAAGGCGTAATTCTGGGGGCGAGTGCGATTACACGATCGAATATTTTGTCGATCGCGCTGGATGGTCAGAGTTTCACCGCTCAAGATGGGGCAGCCGATACCGGAACGCTCGCGTTATCAGGTCCTTCGCTGACTTTAGATGCTGCGGATAATATCGTAATTACACGCGGTCGCAGTACACTCAATCTCCGTAGAATTGCCGAATTCAACTCGAATCCGCTTTACCTGCGGGACATCATGATTCATGAATTCACCCATGTCTTCGGATTTGGGACGATTTGGCAACCGTTGGAATTCTCGTTTACAGATGGCTCAACGCTGCTGGCAGGCAAGAATTGGATTAATCGCACAAACGCGACTTATCGAGCGGACAGTTACGCAGGATGGGCTTACGGAGAGTTGTTAGGAACTTTCACCCCGACTGCAATCCCGATCGAGCCTCAGATCTTCTTCCACTGGGATGAATCCCGCTTTGATACAGAACTGATGACTCCATTTGCGGAAACTTCGGGCACTCCAATGCCGATGAGCAGTTTAACGCTCGGAGCCTTGCGCGATCTGGGTTGGAATGTGAATTTTGGGGCAGTCCAACCTTATACGCTGCCTGCGGTGCGAACGGCAGCACTATCGAGTGTTCCTGGAGACGCGACACAAACTGCTGGTCGCGCGGCTTATAAATGTGGCTGTGGTCGCTGTTTGAGCGCAATTCGCACCGAGACGCTTTCTCCTCAACTAACCGATCTGGTTGCCTAAAAACAAAACTGCCCTGAACTCAAAAGAGTCACAGGGCAAGGGACAGTTAAACGCTATGTTCATTATGGCGAGGCAAATTCAAGATCAAGCGATCAGTCTGGGACGGTTGTTGGAGTGTCCATTCAATGAGTGCGATCGCGCTTTCACCCCGCACACTAGGAAAACCAGTGTGGGCTGGAGTCCTGAGATATACTCGCTCAGTTTCATCGTGTATTTGAGCAGTGTGCAAATAACCCCTTCGTATGTTTAGATGAGCAGCTTTCGGGCTGCTTTTTTATTGGCAATGGCACTGAGATCGAATTTTGCCAGTACACTAGACGCGGAATCAAGTTTTTCCCCGTCATGCAATTTCTTTCCCCGCTGTACGCCGTTTTCTTCCTTTGTGTCGTTGGGGTGTTTTGGTCAGTTCGATCGACCTGGCTTCGATCGTGGCTGATTTTTCTCACCAGTCTGGTTTTCTATTCCTCATTGCAAGCTCAATACGTTCCGCTGCTGCTCGTTGCGACGGTGGTGAACTATTGGCTTGGAAAAGCTTTGGGTGTGCCTCCGGATTGGAGAATTGAGGACTGGCAGTTTGCTCAAGCGGATTGGAATCAGCGACGGTTGAGAGTGCTTTGTGGCGGGATTTTTCTCAATGTGTTGCTCCTGTTGGGATTTAAGTATGTGCCGTTTATCTTTTCTACGATCGGCACAACGTTTAATCTTCCAGCCCTACAACAGAGTGCAAATTGGGCGGATATTCACTTAATTGCGCCTTTAGGTCTGAGTTTCTTTGCTTTTGAGTGCATTGCTTACTTGGTGGATGTGTATCGAGGTGCGCCTGCTGCTCAAGGATTTCTCGATTTTGCAGCGTATAAGTTGTTTTTTGCCAAACTGATTTCGGGTCCAATTACGCGCTATCACCCGTTTATTGGACAGTTTCACGCGCTTCAAGCTCCGAAAATGCCGCAGATTACTGAAGGATTGTGGCTGATTGCTTGTGGTGCGATTAAAAAAGGACTGGTTGCCGATCGATTAAACGGTCTGGTCAATCTCAGTTTCGATAATATTCAACGAGCCGGAAGTACCGATCTGTGGATTGCGATCGTCGCTTACGGGTTCCAGCTTTATCTCGATTTCAGCGGTTACGTGGATGTTGCGCGTGGATGTGCTTTACTGCTCGGAATTGAACTGCCCGAAAACTTCAATTTTCCTTATTTGACTACGAGTTTGGCGGATTTCTGGCGACGTTGGCACATGACGCTTGGAGATTGGCTGCGGAACTATCTCTACTTTCCGTTGGGCGGATCGCGCCAAGGCTTAATTCGGACTTGCATCAATTTGATTATCGTCATGCTGATCGCGGGAATCTGGCATGGAGCGGCGTGGGGCTTCATCGCGTGGGGTGGCATTCACGGGTTAGGGTTGGCGATTCATCGGTTGAATGATGCGATCGCGAAACGATTCGAGTGGATCGAGGTGGTTTGGTCAAGTTTGCCCGGAATTATTGTCGGATGGGCGCTGACTCAATCGCTTGTATTCGTCTCGTGGGTGTTCTTCCGCTTGCCAAATGTGGACTCAGCTTGGAAAGTGCTGCAAAGATTGTGGGGCTATTCTGCGGATGTGCAATATGCCCAGAAAGTTTACGGGGAAGGCATAGGACTGTATCCGCCTCAGATTTTGATGCTATTTAGTGCGATCGTCTTTGTGATGTTGTTGACTTATACCTTTCAACGCGGTCTGAAACTCAATCTCACTTGGCATCTGAAACTCTTAATGGTTCCGCTGTTTTGCTACGTTGTTTGGCTGCTTGCACCAGAAGCGGGAAGCCGATACATTTATTTCGATTTTTAGACGGACGAAGCCGCTTTTTCTTGCATGATTGAACTATAGAGTCACTGAAATCGCCATGAAAAACCAACAAACTGAGGAACCCCGCATTTCTGATGTCACAGAGATTCGGCATTGGGGAACGGTTACGCTTTTAGAAGATGCGAAACGTTATCGAATTAATCGCATCGAAATTAAGCCCGGAGCGCATATTAGCACTCAGATGCACTATCACCGGAGCGAGCATTGGATCGTTGTTTCAGGAACAGCGAAAGTCACCTGCAACGGCGAAGAAAAGGTCGTCATGCAGAAACAATCGACGTATGTACCGATGGGAACGCCGCATAGAGTCGAGAATCCGGGCGTAATCCCGCTCGTGATGATTGAAGTTCAGAACGGTGAATATCTCGGCGAGGATGACATTGTTCGATTTGAGAAAGATCCGAACGCTTAGGAGTTCTTACGAAAAACCGCTCGATAAATCGGATCGCCAAAAGACATCACCATCAGTTCTCGCTCGGTTGGAACAGGCATCGGATTGTCTGGCAACCAGTCGGAACCTTCACGGGTGAAATGGGGCGATTCAGCAAATCGATCGACCATTTTTTTCGCCACTTCTAAAATGTCCGATTGTAAAAATACGATCGCATTCGGTTTCAAAAATTCCGCCAAAGTTGCCACCATTTCCGGTTGTACAACTCGCCGTTTCTGATGTTTGCGCTTAAACCAAGGATCGGGAAATTGAATTGAAACTCGCTCCAATGTTCCTAGTTGCAACGATGCCAAAATCGGATGCAGCGAATTACTAACATTGCAGAAAATATAGTGCAGATTTTTTAAGCCTGCTTCGTCGCGCCATTCAAGTGCCTGATCAACGATCGGTTCTCGAATCTCCAAACCCAAATAATTCCAATCGGGTTCCTGTTCTGCCATTTTCAGCAAAAAGACTCCCCGACCGCACCCAATATCAAGGTGCAACGGACGCGACGGATCAGCAAACACCTGACTCCAATCGGGCGGAGCCGTAGGCGTTTGATATTTTCGACTCAGCGGATTGACGTGCTCTCGAACTCGAACCAGTGCCACAGATTATTGCTTCTCCCTACAAATTCCAAATACAGACGTATAACCATGCAGAAATGTACTGCCACCGACCGGACCGATTTCACCGTTGCAGAAAAAGCCTGCGATCGGTAACTCTTTCAAATATTCGTTCACTAATTGCGAATCAAAGTTCGGTTCCCCGTACAGTCCTTCCCCTCGTCCCAGACAGGAGAACATTAAAGCACCAACGGGAGCCGGATTCGACGGTTTCGCCTGAACATATCGTCGCAGCAATAAATCTAAATCTTCCGCCGAAGTTTCCGCATCTCGGAGATGGAATTGGATACGCTGACCTGGACGGATTAAATCCCCGATCGCGATTGCCCCGACTCTCGGATCAACTCCCAACAGATTCCGAATCAAGAAATCTCCTGGCTCCAAAGCTTGCTTAAATCCATTCTGGGCAACTCCAATGAAAATATGATTTTGTTGAGCAAGTTGTCGATCGTCCTCGCTCAAGTTTTGAACTAATTCCTGTAATTGTTCCAGCGGGGATCGCTTCACAGTACAGCGATCGGACGGCAACCCCGATCCATCGTCTTCTTGCATCGCTAACAAAATATTGCGCTCGCCTTCCGTGATCCAATACGGCTGTCCGATCGGGCGACATCCTTGAGCCACGATCGTATCCAGCACAATATTCCCGCTCAGCGCAACTCCGACGGCTCCTTCTCGATAAAATCGACCGCCACAAAATAGCCCCGTCGCGCCACTACCCAGCATTCCCGAACTTGCCAATCCTCCAACCTTGGGCGCTCCTGGATAAGCAAAGTCCAATCCTTGCAGCAAATCATTCACCCGCTGCAAGTCCGCCATCAAAACAAAATTCGGAGACTCTTGAGGCGAAACTCCAATCAACTCTGTCCAAGTATCTGGCGGACTATCGAGATCCGGTAAATCGGTGGCAGACACATAAAACGGCTGCACCTTCACATTCGGCAAATGCGCCAAAGTCAGACTAAGCGCGGGTTCTTCCTCCACCTCTCGCGCCTTTCCTCGCTGCGTCATTCCCACAATTCCGCCCCCGCTGCAACCAACGATCGCAACCCCCGGCAACTTATCCCGCAGGAGCGGCAATAATCGCGAATACTCACTGGCAAACGCCGACGAAATAAACACAAACCCCAAATCAGCCGAAGCTTGCAGAGACGATTGTGCCTGAGACACCACCTCCTCGACTGCCGCTTCTAAAAATGGGCGCGTCGAGAGTGCGCTTGCCCACTGCATTGAATTTAAGGCTTCTGTCATGTGCGATCGCTCCGTATCAGGACTAAAGAAACTTCGCAGTAGCTCTAGTGTAGAACACCGTTGCGGATCGGAAGAAAGACGGATCGGAAGACCGCACTCCAGGTAGATCGTCAGGGGCGATCTTCGCGAGTTAAGATGGGTATACAAAATAATGAGTCAGCACTCACCTGGAAATGTCTTCTAGTTAGCAGAATTAGCGGGATGAATGTCCTAGAGTGCTATGTTGGGTAAGTCTGTAAATCGTTCGGGATCTACAGATTTTGGTTCTACTCTCTCACAGCGTTTTGTTTTTGATTTGAAAAAAAGGACAGAATCCTATGGCGATTAACGATATTGAAAAGCAGATTGAAGTCGAGCGTCAGAATGCTCGCGAAACTTGTGATGTCAGTGGTTCAAATTCGGGCGAGTGTGCTGCGGCTTGGGATGCAGTCGAAGAATTGCAGGCTGAAGCGGCTCACCAACGTCAAAGCGTGAAGCCAAAAAATTCGCTTGAGCTGTACTGCGACGACAATCCTGATGCACTGGAGTGCCGCGTTTACGACGAATAAGGCTTCGATAACGCCTCATTTCTAGAGCAAAAGCAAGCAGCGATCGTTGCTTGTTTTTTTATGCGATAACGGAGATCAGTCCTCAACCCCCTTTCCCCGCAATGTACGAGAAATTAGATCGGTTAAAAGCGCTGTTTGTCGAACTCGATCAAGCTTTGGTGGCTTATTCCGGCGGCATCGATAGTACATTAGTTGCCAAAGTTGCCTTTGATGTGTTGGGAAATCGCGCGATCGCAGTTACAGCAGAATCGCCTTCACTCTTACCTGAAGACCTCGAAGATGCGAAGATTCAAGCCGCAGAAATCGGCATTCTTCATAAAGTCGTTCAAACCCACGAATTAGACAATCCTAATTACGCCTCAAATCCCGTAAACCGCTGCTATTTCTGCAAAAGCGAGTTACATGACACTTTAAAGCCTTTAGCTCAATCGTGGGGCTATCCGTATGTGATTGATGGCGTGAATGCGGATGATTTGCACGATTATCGTCCGGGAATTCAGGCGGCAAAAGAGCGAGGAGCGCGATCGCCTTTAGCTGAAGTGGGGATCACGAAACTCGAAGTTCGAGCGATCGCGAAACATTTGGGATTGCCCTACTGGGATAAGCCTGCTCAACCTTGTTTGAGTTCGCGGTTTCCGTATGGTGAAGAGATTACGATCGCGAAACTCCAGCGTGTCGGACGAGCAGAAGTGTATTTGAGAAAATTAGGCTGGCAGAATATTCGAGTGCGATCGGAAGGTGACACTGCCCGGATTGAAGTGCTGCCGGATCAGGTGAAGGAATTTGTGGTACATACGGATCTGCCGAAATTAACGGAGGCATTTCAGTCCTATGGGTTTCTGTATGTCACCCTCGATCTAGAAGGGTATCGCAGCGGAAAACTCAATCAAGTGCTGCAATTCAAGTCATTGTGATCCGTACAAGCCGGAGAGCGATTTACGCAACGGAGACATGGTGTCAACGGTACGAGCTTGCGAATCAAAGTGAGGTAGGGGAAGAATTGCGGCAAAAATGCCTGTGATCGACAGCACTGCAAAGAGCCGGATCAGCATTCGCCGCTTACAGCGGTTGTGATACATCATCAACTTGCTCCGTTTGGTAGAGTTACATTTTTGCCTGTAAGTTTACCGCGAAGTATTTTCGTCGATGTATTCGTTTTTGCCGATTTAATGATTGAGAATTTCTGGCTTATTTTCTATCTCTTGACTGTCGCTTTTTAGCAAGAAATCTGCTGGGTACGATCGCGAATCCTGATCCTACGATTGTCAGAGCAACCTATACCTGAAGTGTGAATCGATCGCTAGAACTTAGAACACTAATTTACGACTATAAAATGCTTCTGCAAACTTACTCGGTGAATTCGATTCAATTCCACGCAATCTCAAAATTGCTTCAAAGGTATCCTCAGTAAACCACTGTCGTTTTTTCTGCGTTTCAAACACTTCCATTAGGGTTTGAATCTTCCGCTGACAAATCGTTTCACTGATCGGCACATAGAAATTTGGATTGCCAATATCGCCATCGTATTTCGGAATTTCGTACTCTAAAACCAGATGATTCCGATAGCTATTCCAAGTCAGATCAGAAATCAGTCGATGATCTTGGTGAGCATCGTGTTTATAGTGCGTCAGGATTAAATCCGGTGAAAATGCTTGGCTCAGTTCGTTGAAGTACTCTTTGATTTCAGCACCAACAAACGGAAAGAAACTATTGCGGAAATTTTTCACTACAATATTCTCAATCTTCGCGCCTGCTAGAAATCGATCGGCACTCTCGAATGCTTCTTTCGATCGAACTTCACTAGAGCTAAACACAACCCAGTAAAAGACCGCATTCGGATACTCTTCAATCAGTCGCAGAATGGTTCCACCACAACCGATTTCAATATCATCACAGTGAGCGCCAAGACACAGAATTTTGTATTCTGCATCTTTTCCTCGATCGAACATCAACTTCAGCATTTTCACCTCCTCAGTTCACTTAGGTCGTTTTGCGAGTCTTCCAAACTTCCCAAGGTGGAGTTCCTTGAGAGTACAAATCATCAAGGTTCTGCTTATCTCGGAATGTGTCCATGCAAGTCCAGAAGCCATCATAGTTGTAGGCAACCAATTGTTCTTTCTCGATCAATCGTTGGAATGGTTCTAGTACTAGCTCTTCACCAGCGTTCATGTATCTGAAAATCTCGGTTTTGAGCGCAAAGAAGCCGCCATTGATGCGAAGGTCAGCATTGTTAACGTGTTCGATGCTCTTCACTAAACCATCTTCCTGCGCTGAGACAACGTGGAAGGTTTGGGTTGGCTTCACAGACAAGAAGCTGGCAATTTTGTCATGCCGCATAAAGTGATTAATAAAATCATCGAGCGGCAGATTGCTCAATCCATCACTATAGTTTGCCAGAAACATTTCTTCGCCTTCGAGATACTTCTCGACTGCTTTCAGGCGTTGTCCGATGTTGGAGTTCAACCCCGTATCAACAAAAGTGATTCTCCAATCGTGAATGTCACTGCCAATCATTTGCACTTGCTTTCCACCCGCCGACAGTACAAAGTCATTGGAAAGACATTCGTTGTAGTTCAGAAAGTACTCTTTGATGTAATCTGCTTTGTAACCGAGACACAGAATAAAGTCTTTGTGCCCATAGTGCGCGTAGTACTTCATCAAGTGCCACAAAATTGGACGATACCCGATGTTAACCATTGGTTTCGGAATCTTTTCCGAATAGTCTCTCAGTCGGGTGCCTAGACCGCCACAAAACAATACAACTTTCATGCAGATTATCCCTCTTAATGAATTGCTCTTAGACTTCCCTTAGTTTCCTGGGTAATGTTCGCTGCTTGCTGTAGCTTCACAAATCGATCGCTTCTTTCAGCAAATCTGTGTCGATCAATGCTTCTGCAACTCGCCGAATTGCATCAAATTCAAACCCCGATCGCTCTGCTATGTCTAACAATGAATGCTGTCCATCAGATAGATTCAATGTCCACAACAGTGCAAGTTCATTCAATCCGGTTCCAGATGTTCCTCCAATCGATCGATAAAGTCCTCGTCGTCCCAATTGTGGTTCACACTTCGGATTTTGATTGATGTAGGTTCGGTTATGTTCTAACACTGACAACACATTCAAGCATTTGAAAAATGAATCAGCGAGATGTTCAGGTTGAATGAAATCTAGATTATCGGCTGAAGTGTGATATTCGGGAAACTTACTGTTTGGCGATCGCATAAAGCACCCGACAGGCAAGTTAAATCCAGGTGAACAAAACTGCCGCTCATCGTAGCCATACGGGAAGAAATCAATGATGTTATGGTCTTGCTCAGAATGTTTCAGGACATGACTGACTGCTCGATCGATTTCTGCATCTCCGCGACGACTTTTTTTGTAAGTGGACTTTCCAGGATCACCCAAGCAGCTTAACACCAAACCATGCTTGATTCGGTGTACTTGATCCTCATTCTGACTGAGCCAAGTAATTGAGCCGATCGTCGCTGGAATGAAGATAAAGCGATACGAATAGCGATGAGCAATCTCGCTTAATAATTTAGCTAGTTGAACTGCGATCGCAATTCCTGACAAGTTATCATTCGCCAAAGATGGATGGCAGGCATGACAAGAAATCAGTACTTCATCTTCAATCTCACCGGACAAGTAATACTCCCCGTAAGTTAAATATCCAGGTTCTAAGCTCGAATCGATGCAAACTTCATACTGATCCTCTGGCAGTTCTAGCAACTGTTTGTGAGTGAGGCAGAATCCCCAGGTGTCTTTGTAGTAAGACGTGCGATAAGGAATCCAATCAGGATAATCCGGCAAGCTGAAAAGATGCGGCTTTAACTCTTCCAGTAACATCGTCTGATGCACTGGAATACTGTAATTCACAACGTGAAGATTGTGGTTTTGGAAATCGATAATACGATCGCCGTTTGAGTTCTTCACATACGCATCCCGGATGTTCCACTCACGCGGCACTGTCCAGTCAAACACCTGTGTCCCCGTGGGCACTTCAAAGCGCTTTAGTGGAATGACGCGCTCAATCTGACGCAGCGTTTCCCGAAATCCATCGCCTGTGATACTGCGACAAATCGGATAAAGTTCAGAAGCAAAACGATGAAGATCTTTACCGATCGCTTCGGGTACTAGAACTGTCTTGAGATCAGTAATGTTCATTGTTCCTAGTAGGACATTAGAGCACAGAAGTATTGAGGACAGTTGAGTGCATCTGTGCAGCGGAGAGTAAGATTACGCCACTGACTTCGCACATCAAGAGAATCATTGATCTCTGATCGATGTCTTGTTTAGAGTCCAATACCTTCGTAACGCTCGATCGAATGTTTATCTAACATCCGACGACCATCGACAAAGACAGGCTGTGAATTGAGTTGGGCAATCAGTTCAGGAACAGCGCGAAACTCATCCCAACGAGTGACAAGTACGATCGCCTCAACATCCTCGATCGCGCTCTGTAAGCTATTGCAGAGTTCTACTTCATTGGGATTGAGTAGCTTTGCTGCTTCTGAATTTGCAACCGGATCGTAAGCTTTGAGTGTTGCATTCTGCGCCTTCAATGCCTTGATCAAGGGAATTGCTGGCGTTTCGCGCATATCATTCGTGTTGGGTCTAAAAGAAAGCCCCAAGATTGCAACTTTCACGCCATCAAGTGACGGAAAGTGCTTGTTTAACCGAGCAATCACTTGCTGAGGTTGAGATTGATTGACTTTGATCACCGCGTCTAACAAGGGCATCGGGCTTTGATGTTTCTCACCATGAGCAATCAAAGCTTTCACGTCTTTGGGTAGGCAGCTTCCACCAAATCCGCAACCAGCGGCGAGGAAGCTTGTAATTGGAGGAACAATACGCTCCCCGTTTGGTAGCACAGTCGTCAAGTAACGGCTGTTGTGTACACCCTTCATCACTTCTACGATGTCGGTATTGCCGATCGCAGAACAGAGATTGCCAACCTCATTCGAGAAAGAGATCAGCAATGCTAACAATGAATTTGAGGTGTACTTGATCATCTCAGCAGTTGAGTTATTCGTTCTGAGTCGATCGACTCCCTCAAATCCGGTGTAGAGCGCATCTAATTGATCGATGCTGCGATCGTCAATACCGCCTAGCACAATGCGATCGGGGTACATAAAATCGTCGATCGCTTCTCCTTCGGTGAGAAATTCCGGGTTCATTCCTACACCAAAATCAACGCCTGCTTTTTTGCCGGAAGCAGCTTCGAGAATCGGTAGTACAACCTGATCTGTTGTTCCAGGAACCACCGTACTTTTAACTACAACCAGATGATAAGTTGACTTATCTTTAAGTGCTTCACCAATCTGTTGAGCAACTCGCTTGACGTAGGTAAGGTCTACCTCTTTTCCATCAAATGGTGTTCCAACAGCAATCAAAGAAAGCTCAGTATCTAGGATTGCTTGTTTAAAGTCAGTTGTTGCTTTGAGACCTGAATGAATGTTGCGCTCTAAAAGTTCATTCAATCCAGGTTCATAAAAAGGAGAGATGCCTTGATTGATCTTGTCTACTTTCGATTGATCCACATCAACGCAAACAACTTCATGTCCTTTCTCAGCGAAGCAAACTCCTGAGACTAGACCGACATAGCCTGTTCCAATAATCGAAACTCGCATTTATGCGTCCTCCGCTTCTTGGTTGTCCTGATACCAAATCAGCGATCGACGAAGCCCTTCCTCGATCGAAATCGTCGGATTGTAGCCCAAATGTGTTCTCGCTTTCTCAATCACTGGACAGCGACGATTCGGATTATCAACAAGGTAGTCTTTGTCTTCACTCACTTTACGAACGACTCTGCCTGTGTATCCGAAGAGGTCTTTCGAGATTGCAACTACTCGATCTGCGAGTTCCACCACCGAGATTTCTGGTGTCTCGATGCCGATGTTGTAAGCTTCGCCTGGATGACCTTTGACAAGAACTTTGTAGTATCCCGTGATCGAATCGGCTGAATAGCAGAATGTTCGCTTGGGTGAGCCATCAGACAGCATCGTAATGTCTCGACCACTGAATACATCACGAGCAAAATCTGGAAGCAAACGTCGATCGGTGATTTTTAATCCAGGTCCATAGTTATTAAACGGACGAGCAGATTTGATCGGTAAACCATATTGCTGCGCGAAGTTCACACAAAGAGTTTCACCATAGCGCTTTGCTTCGTCGTAGCAAGCACGAGGTCCCGTACAGGAAACATTGCCGCGATAGTCTTCAGGTGTGGGAATGTTCTCTGGAGTCGGATCGCCGTAGATTTCACTGCTAGAAAAGAAGAGGAATCCACCGACTTCTTTTCCTTGATCTTGCTGGTTTTTGAAGTATTCCAGCAAGTTACGCAGTCCGTTTACATTGGCATCCATTGTGCCGATCGGATCTCTGCGGTAGAACGTGGGAGAAGCGATCGAGGCTGCATGAATGATGTACTGAAAGTCGCCCATGTCCGAAGGCAACGGCTGTGTCATGTCATGCTTTAACAGCGTCAAAGTCGGATCATCTTTCAAATCGGTCAACCAGGTCGGAACACCCCGCGAATAGTTATCGTAAACGGTGAGGCGAATTTGCTGGGATGCGTCTTTCTTCTGATTCCAATGCAGAACAGATTGTACAAAGTAATAGCCCAAGAAGCCTGCACCACCTGTAATCAGCAGATTCTTGCCTGCCATCGCGCCAAACTCTTCAGCAAGATTGCCACAGATATAGTCCAGATCTTCAGCAATGATATCTTTTGCGCGTTGTTGGGTCTTGGTTTGATTGGTCATTAAACTCTCATTGTTGAGGCTCACGCCTACACTACTCATTGCACTCATAGATTCGTTTCCACAACATCAGGATCAAAGCTCATCATCAAGAACACAAGACTGGCAACACACGCACTAGGCGTAGATTTTAACTTCAGGGATAGGAACCACGAACTGACCGCCCCACTCGCGAATATAGGAGACTTGCTCCATAATTTCGTCTTTGACGTTCCAGGGAAGAATCAACAGATAGTCTGGTTTTGTTTCTCGGATCTTGTCCGGAGAATAGATGGGAATGTGAGTCCCAGGAGTGAACTTGTTTTGCTTGTAAGGATTACGATCGACGGTGTAATCGAGAAAATCCGTCCGAATTCCACAGTAGTTCAGCAAGGTGTTTCCCTTTCCGGGCGCACCATAGCCCGCGATCGTCTTTCCTTTTTGCTTTGCTGTGATCAAGAATTCCAGCAGTTTGCGCTTGGTTTCTTTCACTTGCTCAGTAAAGTTCGCGTAGGTTTCGAGCTTGTCAAACCCTGCGGTCTTTTCTCGCTCTAGAAGCTCAGTGACTCGATCGCTAATTGCTTTCGATTCGTCCTCAGTGTGACGTGCATAGATTCGCAGAGAACCACCATGAATTGGAATTTCCTGCACATCAAACAGTGTCAAACCGTGGTGTGCAAAAATCCGATTCACAGCCATGAATGACAGATAAGAGAAATGCTCGTGATAAATCGTATCAAACTGATTCTCTTTCATCAGGCGCATCAGATGGGGAAACTCCATCGTGATCACACCATCGGGTTTCAGCATAATCTTCATGCCGCCGACGAAATCATTGATGTCGGGCACATGAGCGAGAACATTGTTTCCTAACAGCAAATCTGCCTTCCCATCGGCTGCTAGTTCAGTCGCAGTCTGCACTCCAAAGAACTTATTTACTACTGGAATTCCCTTATCTTTTGCAACTTGGGAAACATTCACCGCAGGTTCAACACCTAGTACCGGAATGCCTTTCTTATGGAAATACTGCAACAGATAACCATCATTGCTCGCGATCTCAACGACTTTGCTGTGAGATCCGAACCCGAACCGCTCCACCATCAAATCGCTGTAGTCGCTTGCGTTCTTTAGCAGCGCATCGACATAAGAAGAAAAATAGGCGTACTCGGTAAAAATGTCTTGGGGACTAACAAACTCTTGTAATTGCACCAAAAAGCAATTCTCACAAACATAAGTATGGAGTGGATAGAACGGCTCCATCTCGTTTAATTGCTCTGGAGCAATATGGGTTTGGCACAGCGGCGACATTCCCAAATCGACAAACGTATGATGCAGCGGTGAGCTACAAAACCGACAATTTGAACCACTCATAAATTTATGCACCTCACAGCATCAGGACGCTAAAACTACAGCGCATCAAGCCTTGAATCGGGTTTAGGTCAGGGGACAAGTGACGATCGAGTGACGAATGTTCTAGAGCACATTACCCTACAGAAGCATTACATCTCGTCTGCAAGTTAGCTGAGTCAAGTCTCTACCATCTCTGCACAATTTTCCAGTATTTCTACGTAATCTTTATCGAAATCCCCGCATCTTTACTTAAACAAAATAGAGCTACGGAGAATTTCAATTTGTGCCTCGAAAACCTTATGAGAGCTAGAAATTTAATCAATTTTGGATAAAATCAAGTCAAGAAAATTCCCCACGTTGCGCCAGTAAATCACCAATTTTAGCGATTGTCTAAGTACATATTGTATGGGTGATGTTTCTGTTAATCCAAAGTTCGCTAGAGTAGACAAAATTGAATCTCGATGTTCACGGAATCATCAGAACCGAGATTGAAGCAAGTTTGGGCTGTTCTGAGCGCAGTAAGTGAGAATTCTGTAAATTGTTCGTTTTAAGACCATGAGCTACCCTTCGCCCCGTCGATCGATTTTTATCACTTTGAGCAGTGTTCTATTAATTGTTTTGGTAACGTTACTCCCGTTCAATTTCACCGCAGAAGGTGTGACGTTGGAGTTCGCAGTTCAAAGTTTTTTCTATCATTCCAGCGGCTTTAGTGACATTGTTGGAAATGTTTTTCTCTTCCTACCATTTGGATTGGATCTTGCCTACGAATTTCGACAACGACGAGTTAAAAAACATTCAGCACTCTTTCTCACGGTGGCACTAAGTACATTACTTTCTTTCACTGTGGAAACGTTACAGGTATTCTTACCCTGGAGGGCTTCGAGTTGGATTGACATTTGCACCAATACATTGGGTGGAATGCTTGGAGCTATGATCTACTTATCTTGGTGTCAACTCTTTCCAAATGGAGCTAGAACGATCGCATTTTGGATTCGTCGTCGCCTTTCTCCTCAACTCCTCGCAAGTTTATTAATTCTGTGGATTGCTGTAGTGTTCGGAATTTGTTTCTATCTTCAGCAGAGATTAAAGTTTGGAACGTGGGATTTTTCGATCGCATCTCTATTCATGATCTACGGATTTTTCTTCGTTCCACTCGGCATTTTACTTGCCCTCATGTTTACTGTGCTGCGAGGAGATGCGAAGTTCTATCTTGCACTATCTGGAATGTCGATCGTACTTCCTGGTTTGATGATCGAACTCTTTCTAAGAGGCTCAGAACTGAGAGAAACGAATCTATTAGTAAGCATTATGATTCCATTTTTCACAATGCTTGTCGTTCGGAGCCGTCTTGGATATTTGTTTGAGTAATCACCTCTAATACGGCTTTGTGGATGATTCCATTACTGGCTACAATTCCGCGATTTTCAATCAGTTGAACATCGATCGAGAAATTGAGCGGTTGTCCATTCATAGTTGTCCATTCATATCGGTCACACATCCGCCTGCTTCCTCGACAATAATTGCGCCTGCTGTATGATCCCAAATGTTCTCTCGATAGCTCGGATTCTGCGCCCAAGGCAATCGTAAATAAAGTGCGGCGTGACCCGATGCGATCAGGTTTATCCACGCCTGTAAATTCTAGAGAGTGACGTACAGATTCACACAGAGACGCGGCTTGTTTTGCAGCAGCGATCGCGATTTCAGCCTCGTGAATATACTGTATCTTCTTCCTCCCATCCGTATTACTATCCGCTAAAATCCGTAGTCCAAATCGGAGTTTAGCAAAAAACTCATCAAATTCAGCATTCATTTCAATTAAATTGCTCGTAGACCTGCGGAGAAAGATAGCTTTCTTCTAACAGTAATTCCTGAAAAGATAGCGATTCACTCCGTGGAAACTTGGCGATCGATGAAATTCAATCAAGAGTGAAACAAGTCCGCAAAAACCCCCAGGATGTTGAGCATTCCAGCTTGTTAGAAGTATTAGAAGTTACAAGCAATCGATTTGGGAGCCTGAACTTCTAGAGTTAGCTGCACTTCATCTTTACTGCCAAATGAAAAGCAAGTTTTTGACTGGTTTCGCTGTGGCTGCCACCACGATTACTGGAGCCTTGATTCACGCTCCCTCTGCTTCTGCCTTCAACTGGAGCAGTTCTTGGTCGCAACCCAAAATCTATAGCAAAGAGCAAGTTGGTTTCAATGATGCTCCTTACCAGAAGTACGTTCAATCCGAACGTGTCGCAATTCCAAACAGCGGACAATTCCTGCTTGATCCAGCCAAATTGAAACTAAAATTCGACCACAATGTGACCGTTTCTTTCATCAACGAAGGGGCTGGATTCCGTAACCAACTCGCTTTCAGTTCAGCCGGAACCACCAACACCTCAGGGCTGATTTTTAATGACATTTCTTGTACAGGTAAAGATTGTGTCGGAGATTGGGGCGGTAGTGCTCTCAAACTTGGTGACACGGTGAAACTGGGCAAAATCAAGGGTGGATCTCAACTGGATTTCGGTCTCAGAGCTGATGGTTTTAGAGGTGGAACGAACATCTTTGGAACACAAGTTGATAAAAACCCAGACAGATTGCAGCACGTGGTCGCGTATGCGATCGGCACTCGTCACATTTTGCTTGGATTTGAGGATCTGTTTGGTGAATTGGGCGCGACTGGCGGCAAAAACCAAAACTCCGATCGTGATTTCAATGATGTTGTCTTCGTTGTCGATGTCGGTGAAAATAACCTGAAAATTCTCAAGGGTGAGAAAGTGCCTGAACCCTCGATCGTACTTTCGCTGATTGGTCTAGGTGCTACGGGTTTAGTGGCTCGTCGTCGTCAAAGCGATACCGCTGAATAGACTTTTTGCAGGCTTTCCTCTGTTCAATCTCGGTAGTTCACACTTGTGGGCTACCTTTTTTGTTGCACAATAAGGGACTGAACAGGGGACTGAACAAAATCCCCAGACTGAGGACACCGATATGAGCCAAGATTCTTCTACCCCTGTGATTGAGTCGTCGATCGGGATTGGTGGCACAATTCACGAGCATCACTGGAGTTGGAAGGGGAAACCGCAGACATTGGTATACGAGGTAATGGGGGAGGGGAAGCCAATTCTATTGCTGCCAGCATTGAGTTCGGTGTCGAGCCGATCGGAGATGCGAGGATTGGCGAAACAGTTGGCGGACCAGTATCAGGTTTATGCGATCGATTGGGTTGGTTTCGGGGATTCTTCACGTCCAGCGGTTCAATATACGCCTGCACTGTATGAAACCTGCTTGCGAAGTTTTGTACTGACGATGTTTTCTGAACCCGTGGTCGTAATTGCGGCGGGACATTCTGCGGGATATGTGATGGAACTGGCTCAGAAACAGCCGCCTTGGGAATGGGTTGTCTTGGTGTGCCCAACTTGGAGAGGTCCCTTGCCGACTGCGATGGGCGAACATCGTTGGTCGTATGGCGTATTGCGGCGGTTGATTGGACTCCCGATCGTCGGACAGTTTCTTTATTCTTTGAATACGACTCGTGGCTTTTTGAGATTCATGTATCGGCGGCACGTTTTTGCTGATCAGCAAAATATTACGCCTGATTTGATTGAGCAAAAGTGGACAACGACGCAGCGAAAAGGAGCGCGATTTGCTTCAGCCGCATTTGTGACGGGGGGATTGGATCGAGTGCTATCGCGGCAAGATTGGTTTAGCTGGTTTCAGCCGCTTCCCGTACCCGTGATGATGGTGATTGGCGAACAGATGCCGCCGAAATCGCGCCAGGAAGTTGAAGTGTTGGCGCATTTTTCTGGAGTGCAAGTCTATCGGATGCCTGGATCGCTTGGATTACATGAGGAATATCCAGAGCAATTGGCAGCGGGAATTCTGGGATTTTTGGAAAAATATCGATCGAGAAAACGCAAGTTCTAAGAAAAATGGGAGCCAGATCGAATCTCGCTCCCATTGCCACGACAAAAAAGAACATCTACATCTTAGGTTTGACAAAAACGATCGATTGTCGCCACACGATCGTCGGTTGGTCATAGTGATCCATGATGCAGATACAATGAGAGTCCTGCCAGCGGACTTTCCCAGTGAGCAAATCACCTGTGGAAAGTTTCATCTCGATTTCTTTTTCTTCTCGGATAATCGTCTGAATTTGACGAGTACTTGGCAATCCGGTATCTAGTTCAATACTCATTGGGGGAAGTCCTCGATCGAAACCGTTCTAACCTACTAGAGTGCCTCAATTCCCCAAATCCTACACATTTCTGTAACTGTTCATCATGACGATCGAAT
This sequence comes from Leptolyngbya sp. AN10, assembly GCF_050565645.1. Taxonomy (NCBI): domain Bacteria; kingdom Bacillati; phylum Cyanobacteriota; class Cyanophyceae; order Leptolyngbyales; family Leptolyngbyaceae; genus Leptolyngbya; species Leptolyngbya sp. AN10. The sequence continues at coordinate 52,156 of NZ_JBNXVP010000021.1, read as the reverse complement.
TTACAAAGTATCACGGACTCGGTAACGATTTTATTCTGATCGATAATCGCGATTCGACTGAACCGAAGATTTCTCCTGAAGATGCGGTGAACTGGTGCGATCGACATTTCGGGATCGGTGCAGATGGCGTAATTTTCGCGCTTCCCGGTCAAGATGGAACCGATTACACGATGCGAATTTTCAACTCTGATGGTTCAGAGCCGGAAATGTGCGGCAATGGAATTCGCTGTTTGGGACGATTTATTGCGGATTTGGAAATCGCGGACACTGGAACATCGAAAGAACAATATCGAATTCAGACGTTAGCGGGTGTGATGGTTCCGAAGTTTGAATCGGACGGGCAAGTGACCGTTGATATGGGTGAACCTCGGCTATTAGCTGGAGAAATTCCGACCACGTTAGCGGCTTCGGATCAGAAAGTGATCAATTTGCCCTTGGAAGTTGCAGGACAAACTTGGAATGTGACTTGCGTGAGTATGGGCAATCCGCACTGTATTACTTTTGTCGATAGCGTTGCAGCGATCGAGCTTGAAAAAATTGGTCCCCTGTTTGAGAACCATCCGGTCTTTCCACAGCGAACCAACACCGAGTTTATTGAAATTGTTCGATCGGACTACCTGAAAATGCGAGTTTGGGAGCGGGGAGCCGGGATCACGCTTGCTTGCGGAACGGGAGCTTGTGCATCATTGGTCGCAGGAGTGCTAAATCAGAAATGCGATCGACGAGCAACGATTGAATTACCCGGCGGCTGTCTCCAAATCGAATGGGCAGCCGATAACAGAATTTATATGACCGGAAGCGCAGATAAAGTCTTTACTGGGGGTCGAGACTAATCTTTGAGGCGGGGATCAGGCGGATTGTTAGAAGCGCCTGATCCCCGAATACATCTTCACCTAGTCGTTGTCCCAGCATTCCTGGCACATCAAATCGCCAATGCGATCGCGCAGCAGGAAGTCGAAGCGTTCTAACTCGGTTTCAAAGCGCATCCACTCGCGGGCAGGAATGTGCTTGCATAGCGTATAAATCGGTTGATGTCTACTGACAAGTCCGCGATCGATAAGTTGACGTACTTCGTCTTGAATCATTCCAAGCGAGTACTGTGCAGTCTGAAGCATGGGGTCTACCTTCCTGAGAAATCTGGGAATCGAAGATATCAACCTAACTAAATTGGGAATCAAAGCCTTTCGCTGTGTGTCTCCTCCAAACAGCGTAACTTTGTAGTGAGATATACTGAATCTTCCTTATTTTCTACCTCATTTTTGAGCCAAAAACTTAAGATGTGTTTCTTAAGTCAGGAAGTCCTAACATTTATTTTGCCTTGAGTTGTAGTCGGTTGAGTGGAAGTTTGCCGTCCCTCTTAGGTTTGACGGATTACAGACTATGACAATCATTTGCGGCTTAAATTGTTGCCATAAGTGAGGGTGATGATCGACGCTGAACTAGCTCGATCGCGAAGTCGATCGCAGCTTTCATACTGGTGGCATCCGCAATTCCTTTTCCCGCAATGTCGAACGCTGTTCCGTGATCCGGAGAGGTTCGCACGAAGGGAAGCCCGATCGAGGTATTCACGGCTCGATCGAACGCCATCAACTTAACCGGAATCAGTCCTTGGTCGTGATACAACGCAAGATAAGCATCATGGGCAACCACTTGACCGGAACCAAACCAGGCTTGTCCAGGCTTCACCCACATCGTATCAGGTGGCAACAGTCCATCTAACCGAACGTGAGGAAATCGGAGCCGCATCGCTTCGAGCCAAGGAAACATCCAATCGATTTCTTCTCGTCCGAGTTGTCCTTGTTCGCCGCTGTGAGGATTCAGCCCCGCGATCGCAATTCGAGGTCGATCAATCCCAAACGCTTCCTCAAGGCATTCAATCAATAATTCGAGCTTACGAGTCAATCCATCAAACGTGAGCGCTTCTGGGACTTGTTTAAGCGGAATGTGGGTCGTTGCTAACAGTGCGCGTAGTGTCCAATCCGTGTGGGGCGATCGAGCCACGAACATCATGCCAAATCGATCGACTCCTGCTTTTTCGGCTAGGAGTTCGGTTTGTCCTGGGTAAATGTGTCCTGCGGCTTTCCAGGCGGATTTTGCGATCGGAGCCGTGACAATTCCATCAAATTCGCCTGCTAATGTTCGATCGATTGCGGTTTCCAAATAGCGAAAACTCGCTTCACCGCTGTTGGCGCTTTCTTTACCAAGTTGAATTTCTTCTAAGCCCAAATCTAAAATCTTCAAATCTTTTGGATTGGCAAGATTCGGACAGGACGGACTGAGGCGATCGTACAATTCATGCAAATAATCGTGATTTCCAGCGATCGTAATATCAGAATTTTGTCGATCGAACAATGCTTTGAGAATGACCTCTGCACCGATTCCAGCAGGATCACCCATTGAGATGATTAAACGAGTCATGATGTGAAGAGAGCGTGACTGAACTGCTTTACAATACGTAAATGATCTGAACTTGCTGTTTTAAGAGGAGAATTAGAACAATGGCTTCCGAAATTTTTAACACTGCAATCCTAGCGTTCACCCTGATTTTGGTTGGGTTGTCGCTCGGCTTTTTGCTCCTGAAACTGCAAGGTGGCGAAGAGTAATTTCAAGAAGCGAGAGTGGCGGATCAAGCTCCCTCACTCTTCTTCGTCTAGATGTTCTGCAACTTCACGATAGAGATTGAAAACGTGATGGTCTTTCAACGAGTAGAAAACGTTGCGCCCCTGTTTGCGATAACCGACTAAACGCATCGATCGTAGTGCGCGTAATTGGTGAGAAACGGCAGACTCGGACATTTTCACCGCAGCGGCAAGATCACATACACAAAGTTCTTGAACCGAAAGCGCAGAAAGAATCCTAAGACGGTTCGCATCACCGAGTAAACTAAAAAATTCTGCCATTCGCTGCGATTTTTCAACGCTCAGAAGATCACGCTGCAAAGAGCGAACATTATTTAAATTGACTGGATGAGAACTGGTACACTGCTCCACCGCAGGAATCGCAGGATTAGAATTTGACATAAATCTCGACTCAGAACGCAATTTGCCACGATCGCAGATACTTTCAGCGTAGCGTACTCAGCCGATTAGAATAAATGAGAATTTCAGCCTGATCAAAGAAATTCGTTACATTCCTTGACCTACGCTACGATAAAGGGTGTTCGATTTCGGAACTTGGAAACATCGATCGCACCTTACTGTGATTCGATCGCAAGATTTCTGATAGAATTTAGCGAAAAGTTAACAATTTGTCACATAACTCCTCATGAGCGTATTGATTGTGGGTGCGACTGGCACCTTGGGAAGGCAGATTACTCGTCGCGCCTTGGATGAGGGATACAAGGTACGCTGTCTAGTCCGTAGCCCCAGAAAAGCCGCCTTCTTGAAAGAGTGGGGAGCCGAACTCGTTGCTGGAAATATTTGCTATCCGGAGACGCTACCCGCAGCGTTTGAGGGTGTCACTGCTGTGATTGATGCGGCAACCGCACGCGCAACGGATTCGCTCAGTATCAAACAAATCGATTGGACAGGCAAAGTTAACTTAATTCAAGCCGCGAAAAAAGCGGGAGTCGATCGATATATTTTCTTTTCGATCCTGGATGCCGAAAAATTCCCGAACGTTCCATTAATGGAAATTAAAACCTGCACTGAGAAATTCTTGGCAGAGTCAGGTTTGAATTACACAATTCTTCGTCCCTGTGGATTCTTACAAGGTTTAATCGGTCAATACGCGATTCCAATCCTCGAAGGTCAAGGCGTTTGGGTAATGGGAAACACCGCCCCAACCGCTTACATGGATACGATCGATATCGCGAAATTCGCTGTTCAAGCGCTCAAAGTACCCGAATCGATCGGTAAAACTCTTCCCGTCGTTGGCTCTAAAGCCTGGAGTTCAGACGAAATTATTAAACTGTGTGAGCGGCTGTCTGGTAAAGAAGCAAAAGTCACCAAAACGCCGATCGGAGTCGTTCGGGCTTCTCGGAAAATTGCTCAGTTCTTCCAATGGACTTGGAATATTGCCGATCGACTTGCCTTCACTGAGGTAGTCGCAACCGGAAGACCGTTGACCGCTTCAATGGATGAAACGTATCAAATTTTGGGCTTGAATCCACAAGAGATGACCACGCTGGAATCCTATATGCAAGAGTACTTCAGCCGAATCATGAAGAAACTCAAAGAGGTCGAATATGCCCAAGAGCAAGCCAAGAAAAAGAAAGAACGCACCAAGAAAGCGTATCCTCGATTCTAAGATGAAAGATCGAATGATTATTTAGGATAGGTTTTTACTTGTGCCGAAAGCTGGCATTATCTACAACGATGGAAAAGAGATCGCTTGTCAAGTTGCGGCGGAAATCAAAGACAAGCTGATTTCGCTTGGCTGGGAAGTGGTTCTGGCTCCTGGTGCAGGTGGGATTTTGGGATATGCCTCACCGGAAAGTCCGATTTGTCACACACCCATCGATCGATTAGTTCCCCCTGGTTTTGATGCAGAGATGAAATTCGCGATCGTCCTCGGCGGCGATGGTACGGTTCTCTCTGCATTTCGCCAAGTCGCACCTTGTTATATTCCTTTGCTTGCGGTGAATACCGGACATTTAGGATTTTTGACTGAGGTGCTGCTGGATCAATTACCAAATGCGATCGAGTCTCTTTTAGCAGGCGAATACGAAATCGAAGAGCGCACAATGTTGCGGGTTCAGATTATTCGTGACGATGCCATGCTGTGGGAGGCACTCTGTCTAAATGAAATGGTGCTATATCGTGAACCGTTGACCAGTATGTGCCACTTTGAAATCGAAGTCGGACGGCATACTCGCGTCGATATTGCAGCCGATGGAATTATTCTCTCGACTCCAACAGGTTCGACTGCGTATTCTCTCTCCGCTGGTGGTCCGGTGATTGTTCCAGGCGTTCCAGTGATGATTCTGGTTCCGATTTGTCCGCATTCTCTGGCATCACGAGCACTGGTTTTTACAAATAGTGAACCTGTGACAATTTATCCAGCGAATCCGAATCGATTGGTTTTGACAGCAGACGGAAACGCGGGATGCTATGTTTTTCCAAACGATCGAGTGTGCGTTCAGAAAGCGCCCTATCCCGCTCGATTTGTCAGATTACAACCCCCTGAATTCTTCCATGTTCTTAGAGAAAAACTGGGTTGGGGCTTACCGCACGTCGCAAAACCTTCTTTAGAAGAATGTTAACAATTTTCTACAATTGCGGCACTTTCGACGATTTGCACGTCTATGGTTAAAATGGCGGCGTAAATCGAAGCGAATCAATTATGAGTATTGCCGAAGCGACTCCATGCGTGTTGATTGTTGAAACCGATCAGGCTCTAGCACATCATGTCAGTTCAGATCTGCAAGAATCGGGATATGACACGATCGTAGTTCATGATTCACGGGCGGGACTGAGACAAGCGATCGACAAACATCCCTCACTCATCGTCGTCGATCGCTTATTGGAAGGCGATTCTGGTTTAACGTTCTGCCACGATCTTCGGACAACAGGCGCTCGAATTCCCGTCCTGCTTTTGATGGCGCGAGATACCGTTGACGATCGTGTGGCTTGCATCGAAGCAGGAGCCGACGATTATTTTCTCAAACCATATCGCTCTGAGGACTTTCTCAAACTCGTGCGGCTCTACCTCAAACCTGATGCACCAAGTAACGAGCAACTACGGTTTGGAGATTTAGTCTTAGATTTATCGACTCGTCAGGCATTGCGGAATGGAAGAGCGATCGATCTCACGATGAAAGAGTTCGAGTTGCTCAAATATTTGATGGAACATCCACGCGAAGTTCTGACACGAGAGCAGATTCTAGAAAATGTTTGGGGTTACGAATTTGGCGGGGAATCGAATGTGATTGAAGTCTATATTCGATATCTGCGCTTAAAAATTGAAGATGAAGGCGAGAAGCGCCTAATTCAAACAGTTCGTGGTGTTGGTTACGTCCTGAGAGAGTCATGAAATATCAAATCCTGTGTCTAAGTTTGGGAGTGTTGCTGCTTGGCTGTTCTGCGGGAGCTTCACAACGTCTTTCTACCGAAGTCAAACCTTCTGAATCGCCCGCGATCGAGTCTCCTTCTGCAATGGGTCAAGTTTTGCCATTAACTGCATCCTTTAAAGTGGGCGACCAACTGATTAAGCTGGAAGTCGCGAGAACGTCAGAAGAACAGGCAATGGGATTGATGTATCGAACGAGTTTGGCAGACGATCGCGGAATGCTTTTCCCATTTGATCCGCCGCGTCCGACTCAGTTTTGGATGAAAAACACGCTGATTCCGCTAGATATGCTGTTTCTGCGGAGAGGTGAGATTCGTGTGATTAAAGCGAATGTGCCACCTTGTAAAGCTGACCCTTGCCCGACTTATGGATCTCCAACAGAAGATATCGACCAAGTGATCGAACTCAGAGCAGGTCGAGCCGCAGAACTCGGATTAAAAGTCGGAGATCGTATTGCGATTCAGCAAATTCGTAATTAAAAGCATCGAATAAAACTTATCGAAAGTATAGACTCATCGTCTAATTGTTAACTCTTTTGGAAGGAATTGGAGTGTAACCGTATACTCCCCTACACTCTACTCCTATCAACATTTGTTATTAAGTGTGAGGAGAAATAACAAAACTATAAAACCGATGACAATTTACAACCAAACTTTAGATAGAGACACTTTCAGCAATCAGCGATTAAATTTATATCTCAGTCTAATTGCATAGAAGTTTGCACCTTTTTCTCTAGTAAGAGCAGGCTTCGACCGAATAGAATTGGCGTGATTTTTTGTTTCTAACTCAGGACTTGCCCCCCGAATCAAGCGATTCGTGTTCTTCCTCTTTGTAGTCCACCTTTTCTACTGGCTACCTGCTTCTCCCAAACTCAATTTGCTTACCCATAATTGGGTTCACTTTCTACTGTGTCAACCCGGAGGTGACGGTCTAATGCTTACTGCAACGCACTCAAAATTTATTCGCTTCCTCCAAGAAGAACTCTCGCTCTCGACTTCTTCGATCGCGCTTGCCCTCCGTTACCGCGAACAAAATCCAGGACCTCTGCCGATGATTCTTTGGCAGTATGGACTCGTTACGATCGACCAACTCGACAGAATTTATAGCTGGCTAGAATCCCCCGATCGATAGATTTCCCTTCGATTAGTCTGGCTTCACAGTGGATTGATTGTTTGTGGGGTTAGTGGTGTGAGGCTTTTATTTCTAGACCAAACGGGTAAGTCTGGTGGTGCAGAACTTTGCTTGCTTGATATTGCAACGGCGTATCAAAATTCTTGCTTGGTCGGCTTATTTGAAGATGGTGATTTTCGACGGCGTTTAGAACAGCGAAACATTCCGGCTCAAGTCTTGGCAGAAAAAGCGATCGCGGTTCGGAAATCTAGTGGCGCGATCGCAGGTTTACGCAGTGTGAGCCAGTTGATTCCTTTGATCAATCGGGTTACTGCGCTGAGTCGCGAGTATGATGCGATTTATGCAAATACTCAGAAAGCATTAGTCGTAGGCGCGATCGCAAGTTCAATTTCTCGCCGCCCACTAGTCTATCATTTGCACGATATTCTTTCTCCAGATCACTTTAGTTCAACGAATCGCCGCTTAGCAGTTTTGATGGCGAATCGAGCCAAGTTAGTGATTGCCAATTCTCAAGCAAGCCGAGCCGCATTCGTTGAAGCAGGCGGAAATCCAAAACTGGTAGAAGTGGTCTACAACGGATTTGATCTAGATCAATATTTAGCTGAAATCGATACCAATGAATTGCGATCGTTGCTTGGACTTCAAGAACGATTTGTGGTCGGGCATTTCAGCCGTTTGTCTCCCTGGAAAGGGCAGCATGTTTTAATCGAAGCTTTGCAATATTGTGATTCAAAAGTGAGCACGATTTTTGTAGGCGATGCTCTATTCGGTGAACAAGAGTACGTTCGGCAGCTAAAGCAACAAGTCGATCGACTAAATTTGCACGATCGAGTTAAATTTCTCGGCTTCCGTGACGACGTGATTCCGCTGATGAAAATTTGTGATGTAGTAGCTCATACGTCGATCGCGGCTGAACCGTTTGGTAGAGTAATCGTGGAATCGATGCTTTGTGGCAAACCGACGATCGCAGCAAAAGCAGGAGCCGCAACAGAATTAATTGATCCAGATGTGACAGGTTGGCTCACTGCACCAAATGATCCGAAAGAGTTGGCAAGCGCGATCGAATACTGTCGCCAATCTCAAACCGAAGTATTAAAAGTCGCGGCAATCGCTCAGCAGCAAGCGCGTCAAAAGTTTCAACTCGCCGAAACAAATACTCAAATTCAACAGCATTTACAGAGCCGATTGATGTAATCTTGCTGAAGGAATAGTTCGATCGACATATCGAATCGATACGGATATTTCTTTGTCTCCCAAACTACAGAGAGACGAATTAATTACGAGATTACATCATGCTAAAGTTCTGTTCTTGTTCTAAAACATGACCGTTAGCCAACCCACTACCAAGCCTCTAATTAGCGTCTTTCTCCCTACCTTAGCGGGAGGAGGAGCCGAACGCGCCATGCTGTATTTGTCGATCGGGCTTGCAGAACGAGGATGGCGCGTAGATTTGGTCTTGGCTGAAGTTCGAGGAGAATATCTTGAGCTTGTTCCGCCCGGAGTGCGATTGATTGATTTACGGGCAAAGTTCCCGCTGGTTGTGTCGAAAACGATCGCGCTTCGCCGCTATTTAGAGAGAGAACAGCCAGCGATTCTGTTCTCAGCTTTAGATATTCTCAGTTCCGCATATTGGGCACGTCCTAAGACTGTCCCAACCCAGATTGTGATGTGTGTTCAGACTTATTTATCTGAGCAGTTCAAAAACCATCAAGGGCAAACATTTGGAAAATTACGATCGCGGATGGTGCGCTGGTTCTATCCCAAATCGGATGCGGTCGTGGCGGCTTCAATTGGAACAGCAGAAGATGTGACTGGATTAACAGGAATACCGCTCGATCGCATTCAAGTCATTTACAATCCGGTGATCACGCAGGAAGTTTTTCAGAAAAGCGAAATAGAGATCGATCACCCGTGGTTCAAACCAGGAGAACCGCCTGTAATTCTGGGTATCGGGCGATTGGTCAGCCAGAAGGACTTTCCAACGCTAATTACTGCCTTTGCAAAAGTGCGTGAAAATCGCCCCGCTCGACTGATAATTTTAGGCGAAGGAGACGATCGCCATTTATTAGAAGAACTGATTCAAAAATTAGGTCTTGAATCCGATGTGGCACTGCCCGGATTTACAGACAATCCTTATGCTTATTTATCCAAAGCAACGCTCTTTGTTTTATCGTCTCGATTTGAAGGATTCGGAAATGTGGTTGCGGAAGCACTGGCTTGTGGTGCACCCGTTGTTTCTACGGACTGTCCCAGCGGACCTGCGGAAATTCTTGACCGTGGAAAATACGGTAGGCTAATTCCAGTGGCTGATCCAACAGCCATGACGACCGCCATCCTGGAAATGCTAGATTCACCTGTCGATCGTGCTGCTCTCAAACAACGTTCTCTGGAATTCGAGCGCGATCGCATCGTTGATCAGTACGTTGATTTTATCGAGCGATTACTTGCAGCCCGCTGATGCGAATCCTTCACGTTCTCAACCACGTTCAAGACATCGGAAATGGTATTGTTAACGCCGCGATCGATTTGGCTTGCTATCAAGCACAAGCTGGATTCGAGGTCGCAATCGTCTCCAGCGGCGGCGAATATGAAACTTTGATGAAGCAGTATCAGATCCGGCATTTTACGATCGCAGAATTACGATCGCCTTTTGAAGTATTAAATATTACAAGCGAATTTAGAAAAATCACGCAAGTATTTTCACCGGATATCGTCCATACCCACATGATGACGGGGGTGATTCTTGCAAAGCTACTCCGTAGAAACTCAGGCTACGCCTTGATTTCAACCGTTCATAACGAATGGCAATATCACGCAATTCTGATGGGAATTGCCGATCGTGTGATCGCAGTGAGTCGAGCCGTCGCACGATCAATGCAACATCGCGGCATCCCTGTACGGAAACTACACGTCGTGGCAAATGGCACGATCGGAACCCCTAGACATCCCTCGATCGATCATGTCAAACCCTTATCACTTAAGCATCCTGCGATTACAACCATAGCAGGACTGTATCACCGTAAAGGAATATATGACTTAATTGAAGCCTTTGTGCGGATAGCTGACGAACATCCAACTGCCCATTTATATTTGGTAGGAAATGGTCCTCATCGGGCAGCGTTCGAGCGGCAAGCAAACAACACCCCTCACCAAGCACGGATTCACTTTGAAGGATTTCAAACTGAGCCGCAACGCTATCTCCTGGCAACGGATGTTTTCGTCCTTGCCTCACGTCAAGAACCCTTTGGACTGGCACTCTCAGAGGCGCGGGAAGCTGGATGTGCGATCGTTGCCAGTGACGTAGACGGTATCCCGGAAGTTCTAGACGGAGGCAGCGCGGGACAACTCGTTCCCGTTGGAGATGTGAAGGCGCTTTCTGAAACCCTTTCAGGGTTGCTAAAGTGCCCAAAAGACCTGGAGGCTTGGAAAATTCGCGCCCGGACTAATATAGACTGGTTGCGAGTGGAACGAGTTCATCAGGAAACCCTTGGGGTGTATCAGGCTGCGATCGCAGAAATGAATCGGACTGTTTGTGCTTAGGAGATTAAAAAGATCTATGGATTTGAATTCAGCAGTTAGAAAGGTTCAGCCTAACCCGCTGATGCTGGCAACGCTACTTGGATTGGTGGCACCCGCGACTCCTGTCATGGCGCAAAGTGCAGGAACTCGCCAACCCGCTCAACAATCCGCGCCTGCTGTGCGAGTGGATGAGGGTTACTTACTTGGTTCCGGCGATCGTGTCCGCATTGATATTTTCGGAGTTCCGGAGTACAGCGGTGAATACCAAGTCATGTCCGATGGTTCGATCAATCTGCCTTTAGCGGGTGGCGTTTCGGTACAAGGACTCACATTACGCCAAGCTTCGGATACGTTGTCTCGTCGCTATAGCGAATATTTAACTCGTCCCGTGATTACGGTTAGTCTCTTGGCGGCTCGTCCGATTCAAGTGGCAATGTCTGGAGAAGTGGCACGTCCTGGAACCTATACGACCACGCTCGGTGATACTGGAATTCCAACTCTGAGCCGCATGGTACAGATGGCGGGCGGCATTAAGCAATCTGCCGATCTCAAACGGGTCGAAATTATTCGTCGTCGTCCCGGTGGCGGTGGAACTCAGAACTTTAAAGTCGATCTGAGCCGATTGCTGACTGCTGGAGATCTGTCTCAAGATATTCAACTGCGCGATGGTGATACGGTTGTGATTCCGGCTGCAACCGCTTTGAATCCAGCACTTTCCAGTGAATTATCCAACTCAAGTTTGGCAGCCAGCTTCGATCGAGCAATTAGCGTCATCGTTGCGGGTGAAGTGAATCGTCCGGGTCCTCAAACCGTTCGAGGTGAAACGATTTCTCAACCCGATCCGACTGCGACTCCTGCGGCTCCGGGAGCCGCTCCCGTCACAACCGTGACTCAACGGTTAAGAGCACCTACGGTCACGAGAGCACTTCAGCAGGCAGGTGGAATTACCCAACGCGCTAACATCCGCGATATCGAGATCCGGCGAACGGTCTCGAACGGGACTGAGCAAGTGATAAAAGTCAACTTGATGAGCTTGCTGCGCGAGGGAGATGCCAAACAGGATCTGCTCTTGCAAGAAGGCGATCGTGTGATTGTCCCAATGGCGACCGCAGCCGTTACGCCAGAAGATGCAGCGATCATGGGTCGAGGTGTAATTTCACCTGAACTGATTACGGTAAACGTAGTCGGTCAGGTGGAAAGACCTGGAGCGGTGCAAGTGGCTCCCTATACAACCATGAACCAGGCGCTATTAGCAGCGGGTGGATTTGCGCGAGGTGCGCGGCGGAATGAAGTGGAATTTATCCGACTTCAGCCGAACGGTACTGTCGATCGACGAAGCGTGAACATTGATTTTTCGCGTGGAATTGACCAAGCTAACAACCCACCATTGCAAGCGGGCGATACGATTGTCGTTCGCAAGACTGGATTCCAAAGCTTTACAGAAGGTATTGGGTCTGTCTTAGGTCCTGCGCTTGGTATCTTCGGAATCTTCCGTTAATTTTCCGTTCAGTCCGATCCAAAGGGAATGAGGCTTGATTAGGATAAAGACAGCCTTGTTCCCTTTTTTCGATGATTTGGAAAACTAATGAATCAGTTAAGGAGATTAAATCACTCTTTATTCTGAGGCAGGAAGCTAGAGAACCCATTACACTGAATCAAAGCAAACTTCTACTTCATTCCAGGAGAATGGGTGAGTGAGTAATCACAGTGATACTGGTCGATCGCGCAGGATGGTGAAGTAGATGGGCGAGATTGAACGCTGCTATCAAGTACTGGGGTTAGAGTCTGGGGCGACACTTGAAGAAGTGAACCAGGCTTACAAAGACCTTGTGTTTATTTGGCATCCCGATCGGATTCCCAAAGATAATCCTCGTTTGGTGCAAAAAGCCGAGGCGAAAATTAAGGAACTGAATCACTCGCGGGATATTTTGCGATCGCATTTCAAAAACGGTACGGCGACGAAGCCTCCTGCGGCTCAACCCAAACCCGCCTCGCAACAAACCTATTACCAGTCTTACTATTACCGTCCCCCAACTTCCTCAACGAATGGACGGCAGACTTCTAATGGACATTCGAGCAATAGTCACTCGAACGGACATTCAAGTCATGGGCATTCAACGAACGGGCATTCGAGCAATGGGCACTCGAACGGACATTCAAGCAATGGGCATTCAACAAATGGTCACTCTACGAATGGACATTCTGAGCGGACTCGTCCTAACTATCAAACGTATCAGCCGTATCCTCGTCCAAATTATTCGCAATCCTCGAATGGGCAGAGTCGATCGAGCGAATCGACTCCGAAATCTGAACCCCCGAAACCTTCTGACAACACTCAGAATTATTACCGTCAGTCGCATTACCGGGCTGAGTATCATCACCCACCAAAATCTCCTGCCCGTCCTCAAATGCCGGACATGACCGGGAAAGATTTGAGCGGACAGAATTTGAAAGAGAAAGATCTCTCTGGCTACAATCTCAGTCGGGCAAATCTAACTCGTGCGGATTTGAGCGATACATTTATGCACAAGGCAAATCTTGAAGGCGCGAAACTGGAGAAAGCAAATCTATTTCGGGCGAATTTGCTGGAGGCGAATTTGTGTGGAGCCGATTTGCGAGAGGCGAATTTGATTGGAGCCGATTTGAGCGGGGCAGATTTACGAGGCGCAGATTTGAGAGGTGCAAAAGTGGGATTTGACGATCGAGTGATGGTCAAGCTTACAGGAGCGAATCTTCAAGGCGCAATCATGCCGAATGGCAAAGTCCACGGAGTATAGCCTTCTTAGGGGTTCACTGCATTCGTCCAGTAGTGAAACGTTTCGCTGCCGATCCGATTAGATTCTTCTCGATAGATCTGCTCTAAGCAGCGGTAGAAAGCTTGTGCGTATTGCTCTAATCCAAATGCCATCAAACATTTTAGGATTCGAGTGATTCGGAGATAGTTGTGATTAAAGCGACCAATCCATTCAGATTTGCGAATGGGATACTCTTCTGAGCGCGTGATCTCTCCGTTATCTTCTTGTAATCCGTAGAATCGTAGCATCACTTGCAGCGATCGCACTAAATTCTGACGCAACTGCGGATTGGATCGAAACGCCTCGATCGTCTCTGAGGTAACGATCGGCGCATCTGAATTAAAAGCACTTCGTTCCGCCAAAGGAAACAACCATTGAATGTAATTGTGGACGCACTCTAATTCCTCAAAGTCCCACGCCAAGATTTCTTCAATGGTTCGTCCTTCGATATCTCGCTGCTCTCCTAAGTAAAAGGGAACGAGTCGATTCGTCGATCGATTAGTTTGGCTCATTCCTTAATTAAAGCCGCAATCCTTGGGAGCGACCGTGAATCTGGTGATCGGTTGCTTATCCTTGCCCACGTAAGAATAGTAGAAAGAATAACCGTCTTTCAAATTTGCGCTGGTACTTGCATCGCTGCAAACTCTCTCTTTCACTACGTTGCGGATGATTTCTTTCGCATCGTCATTAATGTCGGCAGCCGTTTTAGTCACAAGTTGAAAATTGTACAGCAGTCCATCCTCTTGAACATCTACTTTGGTCAGCGTGGTTTCTTCATCAATTTGCTGCGGGGTATTGCGATTCAGTTGGGCTGCGGTCACACGAAGCACGGTTTGATCGACTTTGCTTTTCTTTTCGGGAGGCTTGGTAACAGGCTGTGTCGGCTGGTTCCCTGGGCTGCTTACGGGGTTACTCGAATCTGCGGTTGGACTGGCTGGCTTGTTATTGCCTGACTCATTAGAAAGAAAGGGACCAAGGGGAAGACAACCTGTGAATAAAACCAGAAGTGCGGGCAGGTAGAAAAGTCGTTTCATGATGAGTATCCTCGTTAAAAGTAAAACGCCCGGAAAGGCTTACCACTTGAATTTGCGCGGTAGCTCCGCTTACCGAAGGTACCGTAGTTGTCCCAGTTGTTCTCTCAAAAACGCTTGTTCTCCCGTGGCATTTAACCGTTGTGCGACCGAAAAGGCTTGCTGATAATATTTTTCTGCTACCGCCAATTTACCCGTTTGTCGTTGGTGTTGTGCCATCATCTTCAGCGAAGTTAACATCTGCCAAGCATCGTTTTTCTGGGTTGCCATTGTTAAACGCTGATTCAACAGTTCGACAAAGCGATTTTCTTGTCCCATGCCGCGATATGCCAGCATCAAACCGTCAAAGGCACGAAACTGAGTCGGTTGATCTCCGTTCTGCTGTGCCAAAGTCATGGCTCGATCGTGAGCGCTGTAAGCCGATCGAGCATCGCCGATCGCTAAATACGCCTCGCCTAAATGATTCAGAGTATTTGCTGCTCCAACCGGATCTTTTGCCTGATCTCGAAAATTCCGAGCTTGCTCAAGATACGCGATCGCGGCTCGATAGTTGCCTTGTGCGGAATTGGCTAAACCCAGATTACTCAGCGATAACCCTTGTCCCGCTTGATGTCTGATCGTTCGTGCCAGTCTCCAGCCTTCTTCAAATGATTTCGCAGCTTCGCGAGTTTGACCGCGTTGGAGAATCACTTGCCCAACATTGTTGTATCCGTAGATTTGGCTAATCGTGTTGTTCAAATCTCGTGCAATCCCTAAACTACGACGGAAAGCATTTTCGGCTTCATTCAGCCGACCGAGATTGATATAGGTCATGCCAAGCAGATCATATACACGACCTTGGGAAGGAACTTCTCCGATCCGGCGGTAAATGTCGATCGCGTTCTGCCAATGTGCGATCGCTTGCTCTGACGATCCGGCTTGCTGCGCTTGAATGCCCAATTGAACAGAGCGATCGGCGGTTTCTCGTGTTTCGCCCTGAGTGCGAACGGGCGTGTGTAGCTGTCGAGTCAGACTAGAGGCAAAACTCGGCGTTCCAGTGAGCAGTAAAATTCCGGCAATCGATCCAACAAATTTGAGAGTCAACATCAGAAAAATTCGAGTTCTTCTAGGCTTGCATCGTCAGCCTCCAACTCGGAAACCGACTCTTGCTCTCTAGAATTCCCACCGAGATAGATCGTTCTAATGTCTTCTGGCAAAAGTTTTTCAAGAACTCGATAGCCCTCTTGCAACTGCGTCTTGATTTCGTCTGGGCTAATCTGTTCGCCTTCTGCTTGTAAATATGCCGCAATTCGAGTTTCGCTCCAGTGGAACGTTTGCGACATTACGACCATTAATCGAGTCGCAGGCGGCAACTGTTCTAAAGCTCGATCGAGATAACACCAAAACGGCGGAGACATCGATCGAATATCGTAATGAATCTCTTCAACCGAAGGCAGTTCTGCTTCATTAATTCCTGATGCTGTCACCGCCAAGAGCCAAGTTTGAAACGTGGAGCCGCTTTGACTAAACGCCCGTAAATCGACTCCTGCGAGTTCATGAAACACGTGTCGCCAAATCATTGCCAGCAAATATTCGGATTGAACTGGGGATCTTGCTGACCGAGAAATCAACGAATACACGATCGGGCTGTAGCGACAAAACAGCGCAACAAAGAATTGACCCGAATCCGGGTAGCGTTGAAACAGCGTCAGAAGTTCTTGATCGCTGTGATGAAACAACGCTTTAACGATCGGGTGACGTGCCTCTGGAAAGGTTGGAATCGCTACAGCTTTCATAAGATAGTGTCAGAGTCGAATTAATTACTATATACAGTCCCCAGGAAAAACGGCACACTTTTTTTACAATCCGCGTCCGAAAACACGTTGTGATTTCCTAAAGCTTACGGATGCCTTCGCGCTGGTGTTGATAGAATAAATAGACTTCTTTAGCCAGCCCATTGCGTCAGCCACCTTATCTCTGTTAGTTACTTTATATCTATGGATAGCTTGTTTTCGACCCAAGGCATTATGGTCATGCTGCTCGGTGCGTATGCCGTAGCGATGTGGCTTTTCCTGACGAGCGCCCCGAAAGTTCATACGGTTATGGTTTCCGATCTCGAAAGTGCCCGCGATTTTTATGGCGGAATGCTGAAATTGGCGGTTGCTGAGGTTCCGTTGCACTATTACTACAACTACGAACAGTCGCTAGGAACGGCAGGCGTGAATCCAATGTATTTATCGGGTTCAATGGGTAGCACGACCGCACGGGGCAACGGCAACGATGGACTGTGGTATCAACTAAAGAAAAACACGCAGCTTCATGTGATTTCTGGCGCAACAATGGGCGAAAAAGATCGTCAGCGTCATGTCTGCTTCGATCGAGATTGTCTGGATCAAATTTTGCTGCGGGTTCAATCTCGTGGTATCAAGCACAAAATTCGTCGTGAGAAGCCGCTGAACTTTTTGGTAAAAGACTATCACGGACAAGTTGTAGAACTTGCAGAAGTCATTAACTAAAGTTGAGGTGCATTTTTGAAACGGGGAGTGAGACTGAGTCTTGCTCCCCGTTTCGCGCTTTTACGAAAATTGCTAAATAATGAACTTGCGCTTAGATGTAATACATCGTGACAGGCTGTTCTAGATAGTTCCGCTTTTCTAGAAGATCTTGTAAGCTATTTTTCTCTAAAACACCATCGGCTGCCCGCTTCACAGTTTGCCAAATTTGAGAGATGGCTTTGACCGAAACTGAGTCACCCTCATCATTGATTTCAACTGGATCGCTACCCTCCATACAGTTCACAATTTCTAGCAGCGTAATCTTTTTGGGAGGTCGCGCCAAAAGATAACCGCCCTTTTTGCCGCGCTCACTCGAAATCAGTCCTCCGCGTCTGAGGGTTGCCAGCAATTGTTCTAAATATCGATCGGGAATGTTCTGTGCGGCTGCGATTTGTCGAATCTGGAGTGTTTCACCGCTGTCGTAGACCGTGGCGAGTTCTAGCATCGCCATTAGCGCGTATTTCGTTCGACCTGAAAGTTCTAGGAGCATAACGGGATTTAGCGGAAATGATCAGACCAAAATACTGGAACAGTTCGCTTTGGTCATCTTAAAGGATTTTACGGCTACAAAGTCAGGAATCGTTTTTAATAGAGTGAGATTGTCTCAGCGGCATCCTATGGTCAAGATTCTTCATCTGTCTGATATTCATCTAGGGAGTGGATTCGTTCACGGCAAGATCAATCCCGAAACTGGGTTGAATACGCGATTGGAGGATTTCGTCGCGACTTTGGGAAAATGTCTCGATCGAGCACTTTCTGAACCCGTTGATCTGGTGCTATTTGGGGGCGATGCTTTCCCTGATGCGACTCCGCCACCCTATATTCAACAAGCCTTCGCGAGTCAGTTTCGTCGGCTTGCAGATGCGGGAATTCCTTCGGTGCTGCTCGTGGGAAATCATGATCAGCATTCTCAAGGGGCAGGCGGCGCAAGTTTGTGTATCTATCGAACGCTGGGTGTTCCTCATGTGGTTGTGGGCGATCGATTAGACACGCATCGAATTCAAACCCGGAATGGGGACATTCAAGTGATTACTTTGCCGTGGTTAACACGATCGACATTGCTCACTCGTCCTGAAACAGAAGGATTATCAATGTCGGAAGTGGGGCACTTATTACTCGATCGATTACGTGCGGCAATGGAAGGCGAAATCCGAAAGCTCGATCCAGCGATTCCGACCGTGTTACTCGCTCATTTAATGGTGGATGCTGCCAATTATGGTGCAGAGCGATTCTTAGCGGTTGGAAAAGGATTCACGATTCCATTAGATTTTCTAACTCGTGATGCGTTCGATTATGTGGCTTTGGGTCATGTTCATCGGCATCAAATTTTGTCGGAAAATCCGTTGGTGGTTTATCCAGGTAGCATTGAACGAGTTGATTTTAGCGAAGAGGAAGAGGAAAAAGGATACGTTCTGGTAGAAGTCGATCGAGGGTCTACAGAACTCGAATTCTGTCCGTTACCTGCACGATCGTTCTGCACGATCGAGGTCGATCTTACCGAATCCGAAGATCCGCACATCGATTTACTAGCGGCGATCGAGAAAAAGTCGATCGAAGATGCGGTCGTTCGTGTTTTGTATCAAGTTCGACCAGAGCAAATTGATTTGATTGATGATGCCGATTTGCACACTGTGTTAGAGATCGCGCATACATACACAATTCAGGCGGAATTAGTCTCGCAAATGTCCCGATCGCGTTTACCTGAATTGGGCGTTGGAACTGCGATCGAGCCTTTAGATGCACTGAGAGCGTATCTTGCGAATCGAGAAGATTTGAAGCTCTTAGCTGATCCAATTTTAGAAGCTGCCAAAGCATTACTCGCACAAGAAGAGTTTTACATCGAATCCGATTCTGGAGAGATGGAAGTTGTGCAGACTCAACTTCGATTGTTGTAGTTACACTCCAAAACTAATGTGATCCTCTTGATACGACGGCGGTTCAACGTGAATCATCACCCGGACTGGACGGTATCGATCGATTAATCGAGCTTCGACTTCTTCAGTAATCCGATGAGCAGTCTCAACATCTTTCGCATCAACAATCAAGTGCATTTCGATAAAGGTCTGCCGTCCCACTACACCGCGAGAGGCAATATCGTGACAGTTCAGCACACCCGGAACTGTCATCGAGATCGCATGAATCGCTTCTGGTGCGATCGCAATTTCATCCACTAACCACGGTAAGTTTTGTTTCAGCACTGACCAACCGCTATAAAACACCAGAATTGCCACTGGGAATGCCAGCACCACATCTAACCACTGCCAGTTAAATAACGAAATTCCCAGCAGTCCCGCTAATACGCCGATCGTCACCCAAATATCGCTTGCGGTATGTCGAGCATCTGCAATCAGAATTGGACTATTCACCCGCAGTCCTTCTCGCCGCTCATAAAAAGCGACAAAAATATTTACCCCAAGAACAATCAACAATAACCAAAGTTCTGAATCGCTAATTTGCACAGGTTGACTAGGATGCGACAGTCGATCGATCGCACCTTGCAAAATTTCAAAGCAAGCGATTCCTAAAAAAGCTGCAATTCCCAAAGCACCGATCGCTTCGTATTTCTGATGTCCGTAGGGATGATCTCGATCGGGAGTCGGTGACGAAAATCGGCTCGATATCAATCCCAGAATATTACTAGCACTATCGGTCAAACTATGTAGCGCATCTGCAAGCAAGCTAAGTGACCCAGTAAGCCAGCCGACGACCGCTTTGAGAATTAAAACGAAAATATTTAATAGCAATGTAATGAGTAGAACTTTGCGAACAGTCGATCGATTATCTAAAACCATACGAATCTAAAGTAGCGATCGCTTAAGTGTAGATCTGAGATTCAAAAAACGCTCGAAAGCTTTGCCGCTAGTAGATTCTGGGTTTTCATAACAACGAAATCTTTTTGAAAAAATTCTCAAGTTGGGAGCACGATCGCAGGAGTTCTAAACCTGATCTGCGATCGCGTTCTCGAAATTGTTGTGAAAGATTATCAGCTAAAAATTAGAATGACGAAGACGATAAAAAACGAATCATGACTCAATTCACCTTAAATCTAGAGACTGGCTCTGTCGTATTCCGCTTCACCCCCGAAGCCGCCCAAGAGCTAAAAGCAAACCTGAATGAACTAATGGGACGTTTGAAAACTACTGCGACGACAACCGGAAGCAGACCCGCACCCCAACCTTCAATGGAATATCGCTACACTGGAGATATCTTTCTAGAGTTATTTTGTAATCCGAACATTTGGGCTTCTCCATTTGCGGCGCGAGTTCTTGTGACGTTGAGAGACGATCGCATTCGACTGAACACCGAAGCTGAACTGAGCCGCCTGATCGAAGATGTGAATCAATTTCTCGAACAACATTCATGAAGCGCACGATCGTTTGGTTTCGTCGAGATTTACGCATTAGTGACCATGCTCCATTGCACCGAGCAGTTTCGCGTGGAGCCGTGATTCCGGTGTTTATCTTCGATCGTGCTTTGTTGCATCATCCCGAAACAGGTTCAGCACGAGTCGCTTTTATGCTGGACTGTCTGCGATCGCTCGATGAAGAATTGCGCGATCGAGGCGGACGTTTAATTCTCAGATTCGGTGATCCGGTTGAAATCCTACCGAATTTGATTCGAGAGACTGAAGCGGATGGCATCTATGCTTACATCGATTACGAACGCATCTATGGACGAGTCCGAGATGCCCGACTCAATCGTGCGTTAGAAGAACAAGATCTAAGAATTCGCTGGTTTGAGCCGACTGCTGGAACTTCAGAGTTAATGCCCTACAACGACTATCGAAAGTTTTGGTATCGCGAAATGACTGCGGAAATGTTACCCACTCCGATTAACATTCCGACTCCAGATGATGTGTTCAGCGAATCGATTCCAACATTGACAGATTTGGGATTATTGCCAGATAACAAACCAATTCCACCGACTGGAACGATCGCGGCAAGAAGATTACTCCAAGAATTTCTAACTGAAAAAGTCGATCGATATTATTGGCAACTTTCTTATCCCGGCGCAGAAATCACATCCGGTTTAAGTCCACATATCAAATTTGGAGTCATTTCAATTCGCGAGTGTTATCAAACTGCACAACGCTTATTGAAATATGACAGTAATCAGAAGATACAACGCAGTCGAAAACAATTCATCTCACGATTACGTTGGGGCAGTGGATTCACTCAAAGATTCCGGTATCTTCCACAATTAGAACTACGATCGCTCTATCCAATCTTTGATCAAGAGGGTTGGGAATTTGATGAAACCCTTTACGAAGCTTGGAAAAGTGGACAAACGGGATTTCCAATCATTGATGCAACTGCTCGATGTTTAGAAGCGACGGGCGGATGGCTATCAATGAACTTTCGATCGCGTGCTCTGTATTCAAGTTTCTTAAGCAATTTACTTGGAATGGATTGGCGATATGGTGCGCTTCACTTTATGCGGCATTTGATTGATGGAGATTGCCCGATCGATCATTACCAATGGGCAATGCAAGCTGGAGTCACCCATTGTTTAGATAAAAGCTGGACGCGAATCTACAATCCAGAGCAAGCAGCAGTCGATCGATGTGATCCAAACGGCGAGTTTATCAAAAAATGGGTTCCAGAGCTTGCGAATATTCCCGCAGTTCAATTAGGGCTACCTCCACGGGTGAAAGGTTATCCTGCGCCAATTTTGAACTATCGGGAAGCACGATCGAATCGAGTTCAACAATTAGAACAACAGCGATCGAACTTCCGCCAAAGTTCCAATGTTCTCCCGCACCTCGCTCGAATGCCAGAATCAGTCCTACCCTTCGGACATGATCACTTTGAAAGCGAGATTCGATGGGCACAGCTACCTTCGCCTGATCTGTTTCCCGCTGCATTAGATTTGGATAGTTTGGATTTAGAGCGATCGACCTTTCTTCGATCCTGGCTCGTGGCTCATGTCGAAATCAAACCGCACAAAACTACATCCCGTCGCAAAAAGCCTAAAACCGATCCGAACATCATCCAATTAAGCTTGCTCGATTAGAATCCCATTTTGAACGACACTGAAAACGTATCATTGTTCACTCGAACTTCGCGGTTAAAGCTATCCAGCCCATAGTCGTACAATGTATTGCGCCAAGCAAAAACGAGTGTCGGACTATTCGCCTGATTGTTCACTCGCCATTGCAGCCCAGCACCGTAACGATTAGAGCTTGTCTTCTGATCCATCAATGTGACAAACCCAGTTAAAAATACCTGTGATCCTAACTGTAATGTCATATCAATCATGGAACTTCCCTCGATCGAGTTTGGCAACACATCCCCGAACACTCGCGTAAATGCGATCGAAAACGGTGAAAACGCTCCCCTTGCTTCAACTGCGATCGCGCTTCCTTGTCCCGTTGTTTCAAAATCTCGTAAGCGTGTATCTTGATCAATTGCCCAAACTGCTCGCGTTCCTAGTGAAAAACTTGCACGATTGCTCAATCGAAATCGCTTTGCTAACTGAGCACTCAAGCGACTGTAATAATCATAGTCCGGGTTCAAATAGCCAATTCCCCCAAAGCTATAAGTCCACCCTGTTTTTGTACTTCGACTAAAATCTGCTCCCACATAAGCATTCCACGACTCAGCGAGAATCGCTCCCATGTAATATCGCAGCACACTATCTGCACGAGTAACATTCCCCACATAGCTCAAATGCGGATAGTATCGAACTCGATCGACCTGGCGCACTCGACTCACTAAATCCGCATCATGCTCGAACACGGTGAGATAAACCTGAGTGTAAAAATCTTCTAAGTTATTCGTAGAATAGCGATCGGTGTTAATCACTGAGATAAAATCAACGTCATTGTTGATTCCACCTTCACCGCCGCCCTGTTTGAGAACTCGTCGATCGCTAGTCAGTTCATATCCAAGCGATCGCGAAAAGGTTCGCTCAATCACCGGGGACAGTCCAATCCAAACCCCGTTATAAGATGCTTTCGGTAACTTGAGCAGATCCCTAGCATTCGTTTGAGGACTTGCTGCCCGTCCAACGCCCGCATGATACAGCGTCAAACTGCCATCTGGTAAACGGGCATTGTTCATCGCGGCTAACAGGTTCCGGTTCAGATTTTGATTTGGAGGTTGGTCTGTTCCTTGCACGATCGGAACCACATTCGGCAAAGCTTCCGAAGCAAGTTGCACCAGCGAATTGAGCGCGAGATTTTCATGATCCCAAACAAAGCCACTTCCGCGAATCGTTCGTGCGATCGCAGCTTCTTTAGAGTTTGCTCTGACCACTTGATGCACACGAGAGTAGAGTACTGCTGGCGTATAAGACAAACTCTCTTGCCGATCGGTGCGAGTTAATTTCGTTTGTTGATTTCCTGGATAAGCTCCAGAATTAATCAGCAGCACATCCAATGCAACTTCCTGATCACTACTTCCTCGTTGAAACCCTGGCTTCTCCATCTCAGCAATGGTTTCAGGTGAAACCATCGTTCCAACTTTCGCGGTCTGTCGAACTCTAGTCGGAATCAGAAAAGCTCGATCGAGCGATGAATTATCAATGACTAATCCGGGTGTATAGTTACATTTCTGCTGTGGATCAGCATCTGGAAAGATACAATTCGCAGTTAAACTCATTTGAATGTGCTGCCCTAGCATCGTGTAAGGGCGGCGTTGTTCGAGTGTTAATTCTCGCTTCCGTAGCACCGTCATGAGTTGTAAATACTCTGCTCGTTGCTCTAGGGTAAGAACATTATTACGAGTAATGCTTTGTTGAATTTGATTACTCAGTTCGATAGTTCCATTGAAGGTAACATTCTCGCTTCTGCCTTCCCCAAAATCGACTCCTGATCGCACTTCACCCTGCATCCAATGATTTAACGTTGCACCATTTAGAATGGTTCGAGTCACATCAGGCGAAACAAAGCGATCGGGAACAATACGCGGTGGGGGATTGTAAGAAGGCTGTGTTTGGGCGGAACTTGAATTTGCTAAACCTGCGATCGTACTGCTAGTGAAGAGAGCGCAAATTGTCGATCGCACCAAGAATCGAAACCACGGAGAAGACATCATACTTAAGCCTTGCAGGGAAATCACAACACACTACGCTGACTGAAAAACCGCGATTGTCAGCAAAGAACCCCTCTGAGCGGGAGTTCCACACCTCAGAGGGAAGATCTATCTCAAAAAGAGACTGAAAACGGAATTATCCTTGAATTCCATCAAGACGATTAAAGAGGTAGAGGACCGCTTCCATCACTGAAGCCATCGTCGTAGCCATCATCGTAGCCATCATCGTAGCCAGCCGAGTAAGCTTCTTCGAGTTCACCTCCATCAGTGCCGCCTTGACTGAACTCAGGCTCACCGTCCGAGATAAAAATAACTGCATCTCCGCCTGTAATCTCTGTTCCTGTTGCAGTTTGTCCTGCTCCATCAGCCGGACGCTCCCATTCGGGTGCAGTGATGGGAGTCATGCTACCCAGTGCAAAGGTTGCATTTCCGATCTGAGTGTTCATTGCGACTGCCAGAGTGTCCACGTCACTCACCGCTGCCGACATTGCCACACCTGTGACGACACCCGCATTGTTGATGCTGAATGCCGCAGCACCCGCAGCCGTTTCTGCTTTCGCGCCTGAAGCAAAACTCACGACACTTGCTGCGGTTGCACAAGCGATGAGAAATTTGTAAGCCGTTTTCATTTTCGTTCCCTGAGCTAACGCTCCACTATGGTTACGTTTTCAGGTTTCACGGTTCTTTCACGAATTAACTAGCGAAAACTACGCAATTTAGGTGCTGAGAAACAACTTTTACCGTAAGTTTCGCATTGAATCTTCTAGATAGGATTTTAAGTGCGCCAGCACTTTGGAGATTAGGAAGGTGCTTGAAGATAAGCCCCCAACAAGAGTAGCTCTGTTCTTAGGAGATTTCTACGAAAGAGCTTACCGCTTGAAAGACTGCCCTTCGGCTTCGCTCAGGGCGCGATCTCTAGCTGACTGAGCGAAGCCGAAGACAGCGGGTAATTTGTTTTCGATAAATCTCCTTAGCGCTATCCCGACCCGGACTGGAAGTCGGGGCTAATAGAACAAAGTCCACTAAAGGGGACTGAAGACTCTAAATTCAGGCTCTTCAGTCCGTTGAAACGGACTTCGCCCAGTTAGCCCCGACTTCCAATCCGGGGCAGTGCAATGAACGGCGGGATTCTATTAAGTGGCAGATCCCTTACTAAGGAATCATCAATACTTAGGGTAGAGAAAGTTGATGTTTCTGCCAATATACTCGCTCCACATCAACTCTTCGGAAAAGGTATGCTCCGGTTTTCTGGGACACATAAGGTTCAACGCCTGCTGCATCTAATCGATCGCGTGCTGTTTTTTGCGATCCGCCAATGATCTTTGTGACATCACTAATCGAGAGTAATTGCTGTCCAATTCTAGCTAACACCGCTTCATCATCTTCATTGGCAATCTCCTTCAATAGCATTTCCGCTAAGAGCCAACATGCCATTGTGTCTGATTCTGCTCGATGCGATTCTCCAACCGGAAATTTGAAATGTTTAACTAAGTTCGGCAAGCTGCGCGAAGGTAATTCCGACAACATTAATCGCGCAAATTTCACGGTGCAAAACTGTTCGGATTTCGATCGATGAAACGGAATTCCTAACCGAGCATATTCCGATCGAATAAACGGATAGTCAAAGCTAATATTATGTGCAGTCAAAATGCCCTGTTCCAATAATGGCAGGCACTTTGTCCAAACTTCCTCTGGTGGCGGCGCATCTTCCAACATTTCGTGAGTGATGCCCGTAATCTGGGTGATGATCGGCGGAAGATTCACACCCGGATTGATCAAATACGTTTCTTGATTGAGGATGCCATCTTTTAGGCTTGCGTTTAAAACAGAAACCTCGATCGCTCGACTGCGAGGCGGCTTATGTCCCGATGTTTCGAGATCTACCACCGTCAAAGTTCGCGAACAGATGTCCCGATAAAATGCAAGCAAATCAGTAGAAAGCATATCGATGAGGTTAGAAGCTTGAAAACTCCGACCTCAAAAAGAAGCCGGAGTTCTGATCATACAAGACAGATGAACGTTACTTCGATTGTGCAGGCTGGCGACGGTGATGATTCGATGAGCCAGAAGGTCTTGATCGCTTCACAGGTTTTGGTTTTGCTCCACCTGAACCGCGTCCACCACTGGTTTCTTCAGGAGTCGGATCAGATCCGATCGTGAGCCAAGCGGGACGAGTACGATCGTAGATCATCTGAAGGGCAGCAGCCGCGATCGTATGCGGTTCGTAGTCTTCTGCTAACTGAGACACGATCGGCAAGAAGGATGCCACGCGCTCACCTGCAAGAGTTTCACGCACTTGAGACTGCAACTTATCCAGATAACGCGCTTCAATTTCGGCGCGAGTCGGAATCGGTTTGATCTCCAAGCGCTGACGAACGTGGTTTTCGATATCACGCAATTTACGTCGATCGAGCGGATGCACCAACGAAATCGCTGTACCTTCTTTGCCTGCGCGACCTGTCCGACCGATCCGGTGAACATAGCTTTCGACGCTATCTGGCAAGTCGTAGTTGATCACGTGAGTTAAATCATCAACGTGAATACCACGTGCTGCAATGTCGGTCGCAACCACCCATTTGATTTGTTGCTGACGGAACCGAAGCAG
Source organism: Leptolyngbya sp. AN10 (assembly GCF_050565645.1). NCBI lineage: Bacteria > Bacillati > Cyanobacteriota > Cyanophyceae > Leptolyngbyales > Leptolyngbyaceae > Leptolyngbya > Leptolyngbya sp. AN10. The sequence continues at coordinate 25,498 of NZ_JBNXVP010000021.1, read as the reverse complement.
CAAGCGCTCCCGTTGGCTCTGGCTCAAATCACCGTGGTATTCATCCACACTGTGTCCAGCAGCTTGCAACTGGCTGGTCAATTCAGCAGCAGCCCGACGAGTCCGCACAAAGATGATCGCTGCTTCTGGATCTTCGAGTTCGAGAATCGGCAGAATTGCTTTCGCTTTCGTCCATCCGCGAGGAATCGTGTAAGCGACTTGGTTGATTCGAGAAGGAGCGGCTTTGGGTTGCTCGATCGTCACCGTCACAGGCGAATTCAAGAACTTGTTCACCAACTTCCGAATTGATGGCTCCATTGTTGCGGAGAAGAAAGTCGTCTGACGTTCAGCAGGTGCTTGGCTCAGAATCTTCTCGACATCTTGGATAAAGCCCATGTTTAACATTTCATCGGCTTCATCTAAGACAAGCCAATCGAGATGATCAAGTCTGAGATCGCCACGACCGAGTAAATCAATTACTCGTCCGGGGGTTCCCACCACGATTTGAGCACCGCGACGTAAGCGATCGACTTGCATTTCGATCGATTGTCCACCATAAATCGTCACGACTTTGACTCGTCGATCGTTGGTAAAAGAACGAATCGCTTGGCAGACTTGCATCGCCAACTCGCGAGTCGGAGTCAAGATCAACGCTTGAACGGTGGGAGATTTAAGATCAATGCGCTCTAGAATCGGAAGACCAAACGCCGCAGTTTTTCCGGTTCCGGTTTGTGCTTGACCAACTACATCGCGCCCAGCAAGTAGATGAGGAATAGCTTGGGCTTGAATCGCAGTCGGGGCAGTAAATCCGAGTTCTTCCAGATGGCGAATTCGTTCTTCAGACAGTCCGAGGCTTTGAAAAGAAAGGGTCATTGAGTCTCCTAGATATATGTAGTCGTCTTGCGCCAAAATGGGCGGAACTCAGGGACGGTCTTTAGTGGATCAAAGCCAAACCGTCTGAATCGGGCACAGAGCAAAGATTGTGCTCCACGCATCGCCAAAAGGCGCGGGAAAGGGATTAGAAATTTAGAAGCGATGAAGGTCTAACATCACAACAAATCGAACAGGGTACATCGTCATTTCAACACAGCACTTTGTATTAAACGGTCAGGGCTGGAACTTGGATCAGATCCGCAGCAGTCGCCACTCGACCGTATAAATCGTATACATCGGCATCGACGATCGTGACAGGCACAATCGACCCTAATGGGGCATCGCCTTCGACATATACAAGTCCATCCACATCGGGAGAGAATCGGTTCGATCGACCAATTCGTGCTCCGGTTTGGGGATTCTCTTGCTCGATTAGCACATCCACGACCTTGCCAATCTGAACGCGATTCTTTTCGAGCGAAATCGGTTGTTGAAGCTGCATCAAGGCATCTCGACGCGCATCCATGACCGACTGGGGCAATTGATTCGCCAAAGTGTAAGCGGGAGTTCCTTCTTCGGCTGAGAAGGTAAACACTCCGACGTGATCAAACTCGTGACGCTGAAGGAACTGTTTGAGATGATCAAAGTGTTCTTCAGTCTCGCCGGGAAATCCAACAATCAAGGTCGTTCTCAAAACTGCATTCGGAATCTCAGCTTTGAGCCGCTCAATGATGCCATCATTCACCCGACCTTGCCAGGGACGATTCATCGATCGAAGCACTTCCGGGTGAGAGTGCTGAAGCGGTAAATCGAGGTAAGGTAGCACATTCGGGGTTTCGCGAATCGCTTCGATCACCTTGGGAGTGAGTCCAGTTGGATAGGCGTAGTGCATCCGAATCCAAGGAACATCCACGTTACCCAGAGCGCGAAGGAGTTCCGCAAGTTTCGGCTCTCCGTAGAGGTCGAGTCCGTAATTCGTCGTAATCTGTGAGATCAAGATGATCTCTTTCACGCCTTCGGAGGCTAAATGTTCAGCTTCTTGGACGATCGATTCAATTGTGCGCGATCGTTGGTTTCCTCGCAAGTGCGGGATAATACAAAAGGCACAACGGTAATCACACCCTTCCGAGATCCGAAGATATGCAACGCCTTCGGTGGTCGTGCGATACCGGGGAGTCGTTTCGTCGGCGATATAAACTGGCTCTTGAGAAACTTCTGTAACGCGCTCTCCTGCTTCTGCGCGTTCAATTACGCTCACAATCTTATTATAGTCGCCTGTGCCCACAAGTGCGACGGCTTCCGGCAATTCTTCCAAAAGCTGTTCCTGGAAGTGTTGCGCCATGCAGCCCGTGATAACAATTTTTTTATCAGCTTCCGCCAGTTCAACCAAGGTCCGCACCGATTCTTCGCGGGCGGCTTGGATGAAACTACAGGTATTGACAATGACGTAATCAGCGAGTTCTTCGTCAGCATCGACAGAATAGCCTGCCTGGACGAGTAGACCGAGCATGTGTTCGGTGTCGATTCGATTTTTTTCGCAGCCCAAATGAGAGAAGGCGATCGTTGGCTTGTTGCCCATGTAGAACTTCAGAAATGTGTAAGTAAAAGAGAATCAAACTGGAATCTTCGATCAAGAGCGAAAGCTGGAAAAATTAGCTCGATCGCGATTTGGAGTTTCCTCACTATTACTCACCACTCGAAGATGCGGTGTGGTCAGACGCAATCGTTTCGCTACACTATGCTCTATCATAGCGCAGATGTGAATTATTACGTTCTGTTAAATCAGAATTTTTTCTGGGGTGTTTCGGTGTTTTGAGATACGGGATGGATTGAATCAAAAATGGGACAGCCAAAAGACCATCCCACACTGTTTGAAGTCTAAGAGAATATTTGAAAAGTAGTCGTTCACCGCACGAATCGCCCCTCGAATAAATTCGGGGCTATCAGAACAAAGTGTGTTGAAACAGACTGAAGAGTTGACGATAACTGCCTTTCAGTCCCCTTCAGTGGACTTTGTTCCGATAGACCGTGAATTTCCAATCACGGGCGAAATACGTTCGCAGCGAAGCACCTCCTTATACTTCCCAAACAACCTTTACCGCACCGAGAAGGCTTCGCTGAATCGTCTGGTGATCGGCTCGATTAAGAATGAAAGAATCGATCGATTTCTTGTGACAATATCCGCTGTTCCCGCCATCCCTGGGGAAAGTTCAACTTCGCGACCTCGAACGACCAGCGCTTTACGATCGAGCCTCACCTTCGCGGGAAACACAGGACCTAATTCGCGCCCGTTCTCATCCCGTTCCACCACCGCGTCAGGGCTAATCGAAATCAATTCCCCTTCAATGATTCCAAACTCTTGATACGGGAACGTGGCTAATTTCACTTTCGCCTTCATGCCCGGTTTCACAAATCCGATATCTCGGTTCATGATCTTCACTTCCAACACCAAATTTTTATCTTCAGGCAACAGCGAAAGGAGTTCTTCGCCTTGCTGAATCGGTCCTTGGGTCGCTTTTAAGTTATAGACCACGCCATCAAACGGAGCTGTAATCGCTTCTCGGTCTTTCTGTTGCTGAGTTGCAACGGCAATTTCACCCTGTTTCCGGGTTAATTCTTCTCGACGCTGCTTCAACTGCGTCAACACCTCGGATTGGCGTTGAGGAGCGAGACTCGTCGCTGTACTCCGGGCTGACTCAAATGCTTGTTGTGCTTGACGAATTCTCTCTTGCTGGGCATCTGCTTGCCGTCTCAAAGACTCGATTTGACCCTGAGCATCATTCACTTGATTGATCGCACTGGTCAATTGCTGTTGTGCTTGTGTTACCCTCGCTGCCGATTCAAGAATCTGCTGATTGGGAACCGCCCCTGTGTTTTCTAGAGATCTCAACTGATTTCTCTGTTTCTGAGCAATTTCTACCGCTTCTCGTGCCTGATCTTTGCTTGTATTCGCGTTTACCAACGTCGTTTGAGCCGTCTGCAAGGCGCTCTCAATCCGTTCTGAAGTGGACTGAGCTTCAGCGATCGCTGCACTTTGTCGATTGGCTTCTGCGATCGCAGCATTTTGCTTGTCGCTAAATTCTCTCTGACGCGAGGCGATCAACTGATCCTGAAGCGCATCTCCGGTCGCTCCTCCACCTTGGCTTTCTGCTTCTAAACGGCGAATGTCTTCCTGAATCTTTTTCGCATCGTTTTGTAAGCTTTCGACATTCGTTTCGGTCGCACCTGGATCGATCTCCATCAGCGTTTGACCTTTCTGAACGATCGCGCCTGGCTTGACATTGATTTTGGTAATCGTGCCAACGCTGGGAGCGCGAAACGGTCGAACTTCGGTCGAGGGGATAATTTTGCCGTTTGCATTGGCGACTTCTTCCACTTCGCTGAAATGCGCCCAGCCGATCGTGCCCAATACCAGAACGCTGATGCTTCCTGCCATCAATCGAGTGTAGAGCGGCGGCAATTCTTGGACAGCTTTGCCCAACTCGTAGGACAGCGAATCTTCAGGATTCGCGAGCTGGTGACGGGTTTGCTGGGATTGAGCGGGGCTAGATGCCAGGGAGACTTTCATGATCGTGTTTGTAAGTGGGCAATCGCAAACCAGTAAATAAACCCTTAAGTCCGAGGTTAGATGGCAAGGGGTCTACTATTATTTAACCTAAATTGCCCATAACGATCTGGTTGATTTCGCGAGATGTTTTTTAAAGTATTGGCGCATCTAATTCATTGGGTTCAGCCTTTTTTGGTTCCAATCTGTTTTGTGGCGGCTTGGGCGCTGGTGTTGATGACGGTTTGGCGGGTGTTCGAGGCAACGCGGGATACGGTGAATCAGGCAAAACAAATGCACCAGGTTCCCTGTCCAGACTGCCAATTCTTTACGGGGGATTATAATCTCAAGTGTCCGGTGCATCCGATGACGGCGCTTTCTGAAAACGCGATCGCGTGTCCGGATTACCGTTCTAAACATTGATGCGATGCTGGTAAGAAATTTGTCGGACTGCCCGGAGTTTGTCGCGGGAGATGGAACTTTGCTGCGGGAATTGTTGCACCCGGATAAGCAAGAAATCGACCTGCGATACAGTCTGGCTCATGCGATCGTGCCTGCGGGTCAGGTCTCGATCGAGCATTCTTTGAAGACTTCTGAGGTGTATTACATTCTCAGTGGGATCGGGGAGATGCACATTGATGCGGAAGTGCAAACCGTGAAAGCGGGGGATGCGATTTATATTCCACCGAATGCGCGTCAGTATATTCGGAATATTGGAGAAGAAGCGATCGTCTTTATCTGTATCGTTGATCCGGCTTGGCGGAAGGAAGATGAAACGGTTTATTGAATTTAGTTGAGAGTGCCTACCGAATGGAATTCGCCAGGTGCAGGAGATTTTTGACGATCGCGCTCTGACTCTAAGAGGGTGTTTTAAAAGCAATCGTTCACCGCATTCACCCGCCCGGAAATGAATCTCCGGGCTAATCGGGGGAAGCCCACTAAACTGGGCTAAGAACTCCGTATGACTCTCTTAGTCCGCTTCAGCGGGGTTTCCTCCATTAGCCCGGAGATTCATTTCCGGGCGGACTCGCAACGCAGCAAAGCCGCTTTTTATCCTTCTCAAACACGCTCTAAATCGTCGCTTCTTCCACAAGCTTCTCCCAACCCATACTCTGTAACGCACTATTCCGCCGCATTGGACGAGTCACGAGTTCCAAAATGTCACGAGTATTGCTAAATCCGTGAATTTGAGCAAAGGTGAACTCGACTGACCATTTTGTGCTGATTCCTCGTGCTTCTAACGGATTCGCATGAGCCATTCCGGTAATAACCAGATCCGGCTTCATTTCGTGAATGCGCTGAAGCTGATTGTAGTTATCGGGCTTTTCAACAATCTTGGGAACGGGAACGCCCATCTCGTTACAGGTTTTGACTAAGAAATCAAGTTCGGCAGCTTGATATCGCTTGTCCATGTAAGGAATGCCAATCTCTTCGCAGGTCATTCCGCAACGAATCAGAAATCGTGCAAGAGAAATTTCTAGCAAGTTATCGCCCATGAAGAACACGGATTTGCCACGAACTAACTTGAGATAGTCTTCGACACTTTCCCAGATTTTGGCTTCGCGTTCTTCTAATCCTTTCGGTTCGATGTTGAGCACTGAGCAAATTTTTTCGACCCAAGCACGAGTTCCATCAGGACCGATCGGGAAAGGTGAGCCAATCAGTTTCGTTTTCCGTCGCCGCATTAATGTCGTAGCAGTTCGCGACAAGAATGGATTTACGCCCGAAACATAGTAACCTTCTTCAATCACAGGAAGTTCTGTGTATCGTTTTGCAGGGAGCCAACCGGAGACTTTCACGCCTTGTTTTTTCAGTTCCAAAGTGAGTTGAGTCACGATCGGATCGGGCACTGATCCAAACATCACGAGCGGAGCATGATCTACGTACTCGGATTCTTCTTGCTTGATCTCTTCCTGTTTGCGCCCGAAGTTCATCAACTTCTGAATCGCATTACGTTCTTCTTTCTCGGTTTCACCTGTCGGAGCTTTCGTCGGACAGCGTTGTGCCATTGCAGCAAGGACAGTATCTTCACCTTGAGTAAAGGCATAATCGAGACCATTCGCACGAGCAACCACGATCGGGATTCCAATTTCCGCTTCGAGCTTCGGAGCTAATCCCTCTAAGTCCATTTTGATGATCTCAGTCGTGCAAGTTCCGATAAAGACAATCACACTTGGATTGCGATCGCGTTTTACCTGTTCGCACAGTCGTCTCAGTTCTTCGTAATCATTCAACTGAGCCGAAATATCACCTTCTTCGAGTTCTGCCATTGCGTATCGGGGTTCTGCAAAGATCATCACTCCCATTGCATTTTGGAGAAAATATCCGCAGGTTTTTGTACCAATGACTAAGAAAAAGCTATCTTCAATTTTTTGATAAAGCCACGCCACACAGCTAATCGGGCAAAAGGTGTGATAGTTACCTGTTTCACACTCGAATTGCAGAGCTTGGGGTTGAGAATCAGCGAGAGTCATATCAAGGTCTCTAATATTGGGTTTATCGAAGCGATCGATCTGTTTTGGGAGTCCGCCCTTCACAAGCTTCATCGACTTCCGCCGGACGACGCGGTTTAGCTTCAGGAGCCGAGCTTGCAGGGAGATACTTGGGAGATTCGGCTTTTAACTGTTTGAGATGCGCGAGTTCTTGTTCTGGGTCAAAGTTCAGTCCAAGAGCAACAATAATGCGATCAGGATGATTGCTCAGATCGACAATTAGCGGAAGTAAATCGACCAGTCGAGGCTCGATCGTAGAAAGTGCGCCCAGAATGAAGCTTGAAGAGGGTCGTCGTTTGCCTTCACAACTGACCCAGATGGATAAGCGAGTGATCCAAGAACGGTTTTCTTGGTAGTAATCGAGCCAGCGATCTTTTAGCGATCGACGCAATTGATCAATGTTCACAAGTCAAATCAAAGAGAAGGATAAATTCAGCCTCAATCTAATCACATAACGCGATTTGCCTGGTTTATCCATTACCCTTCAGAGTTTCTTTAGACCATCATCAAATCGAGTTCTTCTTCGGCGGTTTTGGTTTGTTTCGGATTGAGATAGAAATCGGACAGCAGCGAGAACAATTCCCGATCTTGAGCATCTTTTGGCACAACGCCTTCAGGATTCGCCAAAATCTGATCCGCAATGTTCAGATAATAGTCACACACATAGTTCAGTGATGGATCGGATTCTGCCATCTCGAACAATGTTTTGCCTTTAACCCGCGATACTCGAATGTCTTCGATCAACGGTAAGACTTCCAATACAGGCATCGGAACAGCATCGACGTACTTATCAATTAAGTCTCGTTTTGAAGTCCGGTTGCCAATCAATCCCGCTAGTCTCAGTTGATGAGTTCGAGCTTTTTCGCGAACTGAAGCAGCAATCCGATTTGCAGCAAATAAAGCATCAAATCCATTGTCAGTCACGATCATGCAGTAGTCCGCATAGTTCAGCGGTGCAGCGAATCCACCACAAACCACATCACCTAAGACATCAAACAGAATCACATCATACTCATCGAACGCATTTAGTTCTTTGAGCAGTTTTACCGTTTCACCGACAACATAGCCACCACATCCCGCACCTGCTGGCGGTCCACCTGCTTCTACGCAGTCAACGCCACCATAGCCTTTATAGATGACATCTTCTGCCCAGACATCTTCGTAGTGGTAATCCTTTTCTTGGAGTGTGTCGATGATCGTGGGGATTAGAAATCCGGTCAGGGTAAAAGTACTATCGTGCTTTGGATCACAACCGATTTGGAGTACTTTCTTACCGCGTTTGGCAAGGGCAACTGAGATATTGCAGCTTGTCGTTGATTTGCCGATGCCGCCTTTTCCGTAAACTGCGAGTTTCACTCTAGGGTCTCCTGTCTCTGAAGGGATGACGCGGATACGTCTCTGTTTGCATTGTTGTTGATTTGGTCGGCGCTGCCTAGTGGTCGAAAGAAGAGTTTACATCGCCAGAAAAAGAAAAGAGACGCAAAAAAATACTTTGGTGTTTTGAAGCTTTGAGATTGTTTCTCAAGTTGAAATTAAATCTATTTTCAATATTTGCAGTTTGACTTTTATAAAAAACAGAACAATAAACAAATAATTGAAAGCCTCTGTACTGCGTCTCTGATGGGCGTTTTGCCTGAGTTACTGAATTGAAATAGCGTCGATCGACAAGTTGATTCGCTGCGGTTCGATCGGCTTGTGCCCCCTAAATCCCCCATTCTGGGGGACTTTGAATCGAATCAACTTTCTGGGCTGAAGTGGCACTCTATTAAGAATCATCAAACTTTTAGAAATCAGACTGCGATCGCACTGTTGTTCTCGAACTTAGCGATCGCGATTGTGGTGGCACAGCGGGCGGAGTGTTCGGCAGTCTAGACCGTAAGAGCAGGAGTGGAATGCTCAGTGTCCCTAAAATCATCACGACAGCAGTGACAACCCAAATTGTTAATCGACTGGGACGATAATCACCTCGCTCAATCTGACCAAGCACCCGATTGTATCGACATGCAGCAACGGCAATGATCACGATACCGAACACAACTAAGCTGATACCTAAATTCTCTGAAGTGAGTAGCGTGTCTGTAGGCGGCTCTTGCGGTGTGAGCGTTCGCTGTAACTGTTGAATGAATAATCCAAATCGAGCGATCGCGAATCCAAATCCGATTAATGCGATCGACGTTCTCAACCAAGCTAAAAACGTTCGCTCATTCGCTTGATGTTCTCGTTGTCGATCGATCTTAGGTTCCTTGCTCATATCCAGATTCGACGCTTTCTCCTCATGGTATGTCGCTTCAACTTTCTCGGAATGATACGATCGAACGAGATTTGTGTTTCAGGATTGCCTCATGTCGATCATCGTTTCACCCAAAGACCTTGAACTCTTTCGCGAACAACTTTCTGATCATCCTAGTGCGCTTGCAGCCTTGGACGTGATCGAGGATTGTGATGGCGATCTCGAAGATGCAGCGATTTCTTTGGCGATTCGATCGGGACAGTTACCCGAAGAAAATGAAGGTTGGATCGTGGGACTGGCAAAACGATGGCGACATATTCTCTGTGAAGCGCAGTTAAAAGAAGGATTAGAGGATGGCTTATCGGGAGAATTGATGGATGCGATCGTGGCACAGACCGCTTTGCCGATGCGATTAGCTGTTCCAGTAGCAATTTATGTGATTAAGACGGGAGTTGAACCGTTTTGTCAGCCGATGCAAGAGAAGATTTTTTAGCAATTTTGCACTACTTTACAAGGTTTCAAGCCAGGTCATTTAGAGCGATCGTGTTTGGATTTGCTCTTTTGATGAAGTTGTAAGTTTTGGCGTGTTCGTTCACCCGCTATCCCGCCCGGAAATGAATCTCCGGGCTAATTGAGGGAACCCCACTAAAGTGGGCTGAAATTGCACTTTTAGGGGGCTTCAGCCTCCTTTCTCCCATTAGCCCGGAGCGTTTACCTCCGGGCGGACTGAATCGCAGCGACAGACCATCGACGAAGATTCTGGACACGCGCCTTTTGCAGCGTTTTACCCGAAGTAAAGGGGCTAGACTCAACCCCGTTTCGCTTCTACTCGCCATCGCGGAAGAACAACAGATTTTCCTGCTGCTCTGGTGTGAGCACTTGATCGTTGGGTGTCACACTCGTTGTGCGAGTCTGGATTGGAGTATCACCGCCCGCAGCCCGACGTTGAGTACTTCCGCCTGTACTGGCAACAGGTCGCCAACGTCCGATCTCACCTGTTCCCGGATTTGCTCCCAGACTTGCATAGTACAAGTTGCCATCTGGACCCGTTGTAATCTGCGCTAAGCCAAATAAACCATTGGCAAAACGGCGTTGACCGACGACTGCACGATTCGCATCTAGAATCAACGCATCAACCGTTCCCTTGCTTAAATCTGTGATAAACAAGTTGTCATCGTAGATCGCTGGGAAGGTTTCTCCAGTGTAGAAGTCGCCTACGCCGATCGCATTTCCACCAGAGCCAAAGTGTCGATAGCTATACCAAGGAGCCGTCACCGGACGACCACTGCTATAGAACGCTTGCACACTTGCTAAGTTCTGATAGCCACCTGTTCTCAAGCTCGTCCCATTTCCGCCTTCGTAAGCTACCCAACCAAAGTTTTCTCCACCTCGTCCGGTGTTGACTTCTTCCCATTGTGTCCAGCCCACATCACCGACATAGACTTGCCCATTGTCTTGGTTAATTGTGAAACGGAATGGGTTTCTCAGTCCTAACTGCCAAACTTTCGATCGATTACTTTGCGGGTTTCCATCCCAGAACGGATTCGAGGAAGGGGCATCTCCGGTAATCGGATCAATTCGCAGAATCTTACCGGATAAGCTATCGAGAGACAAAGTTCTCACGGCTCGTGGATCAACATTGCTGTAGGAAGCTCCGTCGCCGTTACTCACATATAAGAAGCCATCTGTGCCGAATTTCACTGTTCCGATCGAGTGCGACTCACTATCTAAGTTCAAGAAGTCCTGAATGTAGTTGCCTTCTCGATCTAAACCGGATTCTTGAATCGAGAAGTTGTCGGTGCTATTGAGATCGGGTCTGTTAATGTTCGCCCAAGTACTGTTCCGACCCAAGATCACGACCTCAGAAGCAGGGTTGATGTTCACCACTCCATTGGTAATGGTTGCTGTAAATCGTCCCAATCGTGCAGTGCGGTTTCCAACTTGGTCGCGGGCTGCAAGTCCTGTTCCTTGAGCCGCTTCAGGCGGATCATACGAGTACAGCAGATAGACGTAGGGATTGCCTGTGAAGAATCCAGGGTGAACCGCAAGACCGAGCAAACCGCGATCGCGGGGACTGTTCACTTGAGCCGAAATATCAACAGCGGGAGTTTGTTGTAGCACTCCATTTCGTGCGACTCGAACCACACCATTTTTCTGGGCAACAAACAGATATTCACCGCCTGGAGTCCAATCAAAAGCGGTGGGTTGTGAGAGTCCAGTAATCACCCCTTCACGAGCGAAACTACCTGGATCGTTATCTGCGATCGTTAAGGTTGCGGTTTGCTGAGTTCCTAATGTGCCACCGACGGGAGCACTCAACGCTAAGTTGATTGACTCATTGCGTTCCCCTTCCGTATCATCCGTAATTGGAATCACGAAGGTTTTACTGGTTTCTCCTGCTGCAAAGCTTAGAGTTCCAGAAGCCGCAGTGTAGTCTGATCCAGCCGTTGCTGTTCCGTTACTGGTTGCATAAGTGACGCTACCTACGATCGCAGTATTTCCACTCCGCTGTACTGTAATCGTTGCAGTCCCACCATTCTCATTCACAGTGTAGTTTGCACCACTAAACTCATAGGTCGAAGGTGCATCATTATCAATGATTGTGATTCGAGCAGTCCGGTTGATTCCCAATGCGGCTCCAGTTGTTTCACCTAGTCCAAAGCCGAATTCTTCGGTTCCCTCTGGAGTGGTGTCATTGACGATCGGGATTGTAACCGTCTTAGTGGTTTCCCCAGCCGCAAACGTGAGAATGCCTGCGGTCGTAGTGTAGTCTGAACTTGCTAGTGCACTTCCATCGGCTGTCGTGTATCGCACCGTTGCAACGCCATCACTGCCGTTAATACGATCGATTCTCACCGTTGCAGTTCCAGAGTCTTCATTCACCGTGACTGCATTCGTTCCTATTACAATTGTTCCGGGATTTGCGACAACTGCTGGACTATAAAGCTGCGTTTGTGGAATGATCTGGCGGGATTGATTCGCACTAAACCAACCCAATTGGGCAACGGCTCCACCGCCACGCTCATAGTATTCCATCCGAATATCGTACTTCTGACCTGTTTGAAGTGCGATCGTGCCTCGTCGCTCGGTTGCTGCTTGATCAACAAAGTTATCAATCACAAGCTGCCCATTCACAAACAACCGCACTCCATCATCGGTGGTTGTAAAGAAGGTGTAAGTATCGCTGTACAACGGTTCAACCTGTCCTGTCCATCGAACCGAGAAAGTATCTGGTGCAATTTGCGGATCAGGCGATCCACCACCCCAGTTAAAGTTCACGGTTGAATCAGTGCGGGCAACTCTCAAGCTTGTAAAGTCAATGTTGTCGAAATACTCGCCTCGGAGTCCAGTGCCAGTTCCCGCAGGGGGAGGCGGAGGAGGCGGAGTCGTGCTGCTAAAGAGTTGAGACTGTGGAACGATTTGTTTGGTAATGCTCGGACCTGCCCAAGCGAGTCGTGCGGAGGCTTGTCCGCCATTCTCAAAGTATTCCATCCGAATGTCATAGCGCTGTCCACCCACCAGATTGATTGTTCCGGCGCGTTCGGTTGCAGCCTGATTGATAAAGCTATCAATAACCTGCTGCCCATTGATGAACAATCGCACTCCATCATCGGTGGTCGTGAAGAACTGATAGGCTCCAGTGGTGGGTGCGAGAATTTGACCAGTCCAAATTGCTGAAAATGTGTCGGGTGCAATCTGCGGATCGGGCGATCCACTGCCCCAATTGAAGCTTACAGTTGTATCGGTTCGCGTGACTCTAGTACCCGTGAAATCTATGTTGTCGTAGTATTCTGCTCTCAGACCATTTCCGTTTCCACCCAGTGGAGGTGGGGGAGGTGGGGGTGCAGCACTGAAGAGTTGAGATTGTGGAATAATTTGTTTGGTAATGCCTGGACCTGACCAGGACAATTGAGAGACTGCATTTCCACCGTTCTCGAAGTACTCCATGCGAATGTCATAGCGCTGCCCAGCCACAAGACTGATCGAGCCAGTGCGTTCGGTTGCAGGCTGGTTGATAAAGCTATTAATCACCTGCTGTCCATTGACAAACAACCGCACTCCATCATCGGTGGTTGTGAAAAACTGATAGGTTCCGGTAGTGGGTGCAAGGATCTGACCTGTCCAACGAACCGAGAATGTGTCGGGTCCGATGTTGGGATCAGGAGAACTGGCATTCCAGTTGAAGTTGATCGTCGCGTCTGTCCGACTGAGAACCGGATCGGTGAAGTCGATGTTATCGAAGTATGCACCGAGTAGTCCATTTCCGGTTTCGAGAATTCCTGTGTAAGCGGATAGTCGATCGAGATTAAATGGCAAGCTTGCTTCGATCGAGCCTGTCTTAGCTTCGAGTGTCCAGTTCCCGCCTTTTGCTGCACTTCCGGTGGTATCGATCGAGCCTGCAATATCGGCTCCGGTGATTTCGCTGAGTTGGGAAATCAGAGGATTGTCTCCAGCCGCGATGTTACAGCCATACAGCAGAATATCGGCATCGGCTGAGAGCGCAGTTGACCAGGATTTAAGTTCTGTTTTGTATTGAGAAAGCGTGCTGAGATCGAGCGTGGCGGTTCCGAGTGTGAGACTGCCAATGCTGCCATGCGAGACGATGTGAACGCTCTCGACATTGCGATATCCAGCAAGAGTATTGCTAATTTGGTCGATTCCGTCTTGGCTGCCATTGAGCAGGATGACTGTTGTTCCTGCGATCGCGCTGTCTATGAGGCTCTGGGCATTTTCAACGGATGGATCAATGAAGACCAAACGTTCTGTAGAACTCGATCGTGGATTCAGCGGAGTCTCAAACAGGGAACGACGATCGACAGGTAAAGAATGGCTCAAATCTAGGAGATTCGAGGTATTAAAAGAATTCTGCATTTCGCTTCATACGTGAAAACGACAGTGCGGACAAGCACACCACACGAAAAGTACGATCGCAGCAATACACGCGAAATCTAGCCCAACTTGAATGAGCAGCGATAGAGGTCGGTGTGCGATCGAGCAAATAGATGAATCGGGTCGATGAGACGATTTAGATGTCTCTAAACTTCGACACGAGTGAGTCCCTGAGAATTGCGCCTGAGAATTGCGATGGGATGATGCGCTCTTACTTCAGACCGGGTAAACGGATGGAGATAGTGATGCAATGCTGGTCTGCGAGAATATTCTGATGCTTCCCTTTCTCGAACTTATCATTGGTTCAGGAAATACGTGAGTGTTTTCACTGAACTTTAAAGAAATTTCAAAGGAACCTTCTTTAGAAGAAGGCTTTAGCGAGATGAAGTGCGATCGCTCTTCTGAAACTGGTTGATAGCAGGCAGTTACTTAACCGTATGAGTTTCTTTCAACGGAACAAAGCAAAATTGCAAGAAAGTAGAAAATCGAGAAGCTTCAGTCTTCCTTTATAAAAACACAGTGTTTCTACTGAGATAGATGCTAGTTAAGTTCGCGGATTCAAAAAAACAGAACTTTAGCCTTTGCAAATAGAGTTCGCAGCGATACAAAAAAGTCCGCTTTCACGGACTGGCAGCCATGTCCTCAACATACAAGCCGCGAATCCTATAGCAGTAGAAGTTTAGATTAGGACATCCTCGAAGTCGCCCCCAAGTTTGGGGTTCTACTGTGTATACAGAAGTCTCTTGCATTTCGTTGTGGTCAGATCGTGCCCCCCAAATCCCCCATTCTGGGGGACTTTGAGCCAGAGAAATTTCTAGAATTCTGGAGCGCTCTCTACCTTCAAAGTCCCCCAAACTTGGGGGATTTAGGGGGCATTAGCCGATTCAACCGAAGCAAAAACGACTGGTGTATACACAGTAGAGTTTGGGGCTGGCGGGCAATCTCGAAGTGTCCTAACTGAAGCAAGTACGGCGATATTTGCCGAGATTATTCAATCCGCGATCCTTAGCGATTCGTGACGATCAGATGGGATACGCGATCGTGACTCCAGTTCCGCCATCGGCTCGATCTGCCATTTCAAACCGCTGAACTCTTGGATGCCGCTTCAGAAACTCATGAACGCCCTGCCGTAATTTCCCGGTTCCATGTCCATGAATAATCCAAATCGGAGTTTGCGCTTCTGAGATTGCTTTATCTAGAACAATCTCGGCATCTGCAACCCGACTTCCGCGAATATCAAATGTATTTCGCTCAGTCCGAATTACCGGAGCAGGTGCAGCAGGTTGAGGAGTGGGAGCGGATGATTTTGGTTTCGGTTCGGGCTTCGGTTCTGGTTTTGTCACCTTTTCGCCTGTGAGCGATTCGATGTCGTCGATCGGAACGGTCATTTTCATCAAGCCAAATCGCACGATGAGTTCATCCTCGCCCGCGAGTTCCAGAACTTCCGCTGTTTGATTTAAGCGGGGAATTCTAACGCGATCGCCAATCTGCGGACGATATCCCGGTTTCGGTTTAACAGGCTGTTGACGCGAAGGAAGATGTTTTTCGGCAATTTGATTGAGCGCATCAGTGGCTTGTTGAGCCGTTTGAGCCGTGGTGTTTCCTTGCTGAAGACGGCGAATCACTTTGGCAATTTCACCTTTGGCTTGGACGATCGCATCTTGTACCGCCCGTTCTTGAGCCTGTTGCAGATCGCGTTCTCGATCGCGCAAACTTGCCGCTTTTGCGGACACTTCCCCATAGAATCGTTCCGCCTGCTTTAACAGTTCTGCGGCTTCTTGCGCTTTCGTCTCTTGGGCGCGTCGTTGAGATTCTAATCCTGCGATCACTTGGTTTACGTCGTCGGTTGCGCCTCCAACCTGAGTTTGAGCGCTTTCGATAATTTCGGGCTTCATGCCTAATCGACGAGCGATCGTTAACGCATTCGATCGTCCCGGAATTCCCCAGAGCAATCGGTAAGTTGGCGAAAGTGAGACATCATCAAATTCGACTGAGGCATTTTCAAAGCGATCGTCTTCATATTTCAACGCTTTTAGTTCGCCAAAGTGAGTCGTGGCGATCGACAATTTGGAGTGTTCTGCCAGGTACTTTAGAAGTGCGATCGCTAAGGCAGTTCCCTCTGTTGGATCAGTTCCCGCCCCAACTTCATCGAGCAGAACAAGCGAATTTGATGTGGTTTCCAGCGCTTCGACAATTCGACTAATCCGCCGAATGTGACCCGAAAACGTTGAAAGGCTTTGTTCTAGGGATTGTTCATCTCCAATATCTGCTAAAACTTGCTCAAACCAAGGTAATTCAACAGGTTCACGGGCAGGCACAAATAAACCGGCTTTCGCCATCAACATCGCTAAGCCCATCGTTTTGAGCGTCACGGTTTTTCCGCCTGTGTTGGGTCCGGTGATTGCAACGACTCGAATCTGCGGCTGAATGACTAGATCGACTGGAACAACCGATCGACCTTGTTCGTGCTGTTGTTGCCACACTAATAAAGGATGGCGCAGTTGGCGGAGTACGATCGCATCATTGGTAAACCGAGGCGGATTCGCTTTGAGCCAGTAACCATAACGCGATCGAGCCGCTGCCAAATCTAATGTTGTGCAAATGGCTAACAAGCGTTCGAGGTCATCTTTAGCAGTTGCAACTTGTTCCGTTAACATTCTCCGAACTGCTTCTTCTTCGATCTGTTCTTGTCGGAGTAGCTGTCTGAGTTGGTTGTTTAATTGCACCGTTGGATGAGGCTCAACATAGAGCGTTGCCCCACTCGTAGAGACATCATGCACAATTCCAGGAATCACATCTTTGTGTGTTGCCTTGACTGGAATCACAAATCGTCCGTCACGCTGAGTAATCACCTGTTCCTGAACGGCGTTTGCTTGACGTTGCATCGTGCGTTGCAGCATTTCATAAACGCGATCGCGCACTTGTTTTTGTTTCGATCGAATTTCCGCTAACTTCGGACTTGCCCGCTCACTGACCTTGCCATCGTCGTTAATGCAACGATAAATTTCCTGCTCGATTTCGGGGTAGGTTCGCAGTTCTGAAACGAGTTCAGTCAGAATCGGGTGTCCGTCTTGATTATCAATCGTGCGTCTGAGCGTTCTTGCACCGGAAAGCGTGGTCGCGATCGTCAGCAATTCCACACCGGACAGAATCCCGTTCAGTGCGGCTCTTTCTATAGCGTCTCCAATATCCTCGATACCCTCAAAGCTTAATGCTGTAGTGAGTTGCGTCTCTAGGTGATAGACTTCCTGAGTTTGAGCGAGAAGACGTTCTGTTTCAGATTGAGTCGTAGGAATTCTGAGCGATCGAAGCGCGATCGTTCCGAGTTTTGTCGATGCGAAGGTCGCCAG
Organism: Leptolyngbya sp. AN10; assembly: GCF_050565645.1. Lineage (NCBI taxonomy): Bacteria > Bacillati > Cyanobacteriota > Cyanophyceae > Leptolyngbyales > Leptolyngbyaceae > Leptolyngbya > Leptolyngbya sp. AN10. The sequence continues at coordinate 8,140 of NZ_JBNXVP010000021.1, read as the reverse complement.
ATGTTGACACAGGCGCGACCACTCCAATAGTTCTAAAGTCTCAGTTTGAATCAAGGTTAGGAGTTAAGAAGATAAAGGCTGCACTTCTTTAGTGTAGCGATTTCCAGCCTTCATTACTCGCAGTTTCTTTAGTTCTTCAGGCGGCAAACGGCGTTCCACGATCGAAGACGCTAATGTGATCTGTCTCCAGGATATACATTGCTAGTTTTCAGAAGTCTCCGCAGCGGATCGAAGAGACTCTTGATATTCTCGACCTAGACGCATTGCTTCGTCATATTCCGGATCATCTTCAAAGCTGCCTAAGATGGATTCCCACCAAGGGGTTTGCTCAGGGTTCTGAATCTGTGCTTTGAGGTGGGCTACTTCTGTTTCTAGGGTTATCAATCTGGCTTCAATTTCGGCGTTGGACATCGCGTTCCTCCAGTGCTTTGCCTTAATTTTATCGTAGCGATGTTGCATGAGATAACGAGCGATCGTTCATCGGAAATGAGTAGAAGCTGTTTCGGTGAAACTGAGCATCTGAAATTGACTCAAAAATCGAACTAATTTCGGAGATTATCGTAAGCAATTCTGAGATATTGAGTTTGATTTTTACTCGCTTTCAATGCTTTGTGAATTTCACTATAGCGTGTGCATGATTTGTGTTTAATTGCGATCGACAAGATTGAGCTTGGTGGGATTTGTCGATCGCTGGATTGACTTCTGCTGAGGATTAAGAGAGTTTCAGTGTTTTTTTGAGTGCGATTTCGACCTGCTGCAATAAATCAGGAGAAATTTCTCCTAGCTTCTTGTAGAAAATCGTAAATGTCTTCTTCTGGGTCATTCCAGTCTTGGAAGCCTGTTTCTGCTAGGCGCATCATGTCCGTGGTCTGCAAACGCGCTTCGATTTCTTCAACCAGGGTGATGAGATCTTGAGGGGGGATCTGAGCAATCATTGCTCTAATCTCGTCAAGCGTGGGCTGAGATTTCGATTGAATCATTGGGTTTCAATCTCCGCTAGGTCTGATTCAATCGTATCAAGCGATCGTGAATTGAGTCATGATTCTAAGCGCTTCTTATCTCGATCGCTCTTTTGCTCGTGTTTCTGGATCAAACCTCAGGCTTGGGTCGGTCGGGCTTGGCGGGATTTGGCGATCGAGAATCGAGGGATGAATTCGATTGGGTCGATCGCATCCGCCACCAAAACTCTCCCCCTACCCCTCCGGACAAACCCTCTTCACATCCTCCGGACGATGCCAAAAGTTCTTCAACTGCTCACACCCGCGCCGCATCAGGTCATCGAGTCCACCATCAACGGTAAGTTCTGCATCTACGTCCCAGACGCGCAGGTTTCCGTCGCTGGTGAGGGTGAGGATTTGAGTGCCGTCTTGGGTAAAGCCAAGGGATAAACTTTGGTATTTGGAATCGAGTGAGACTGTTAACCCTAGATACTCAGCAAGTAAATTACCTTCTAAATCATAGAGGCTCGTGATATCTTCGTCTGGAGAGATTGTAAGGACTTGCTTGCTATCAGGACTGAAACTGGGAAAGCCCCCCTGAAATTCTGCAAGTTTCTTGCCCCACAGGTCATACAGCCGATGTGTCGTGTCATCCCAAGTAAGGACTTGCTTGCCATCAGGACTGAACCTGGGAAAGCGTCCCTGAAATTCTGCGAACTGCATTACTGAATTAACTGCCGATCGCAATACAATCAAAGGACTCATCGCCGGGCAAGCTCGAATATCTTTTGGAGTCGCCCTCTTTTTCAGAAGATCTTTGACAGTCCCTCCCAACTCCAAAGCAGCAACCAACCTCTCACGATCGCGGTATTGATAGCTCGGAAGCCTCAGCATCGCGACTCCCCTCCGTTCCAAGTCCGTCCCTTTCTGCACAATCTCCCGCTGCATCTCTGCATCCCTCTGGGCTTTCTGCGCCACCACCTGCGCCCGTCTTGCGTCATCTGCTGTCTTCTGAGCCTCCTCCGCCTGTCTCTGTGCCTGCCGACTTTGTTCCTCTGCTTGTTGGCGATTCTGTTCTGCTGACTGTGCCAAAGTCTCCGCCGCTTCTGCTTGCTGTGCAGCCTCCCGCGCCTGCCTCTGGGCACCTTGCGCTTGTTGTTCTGCGACCTGCGTTTTCTGCACCGCCGCTTTCACCTGCACATCCGCCTGTTTCAAACGACCTTCAGCTTGAGTTAACTTTGTCGCCACAAGCTTCTGTTCCTGCCTCACCCGATCGAGTTGTTTCTGCGCCTCAGTTTTGTCCTTTTCTAAGCCTTTTGCCTGATCTTGTAGCTTCTCTGTTTGCGATCGCGCTTCTGATGCCCGTCGCTCCGCCTGAATTGAAGCCGTTCCCGCGATCGCCACCGCTGCCCCAATCCCCAACAAACTGAATAAGTTTCGTCGATTCGCTTTCCGCGTCACAACTTCAAGATTATCTTCTGCCTTCGCCAACTGCTCTTTCGCCTGCTGTTCCGCTCTGACTAAAATCTGCCGCGCTTCTTCGTTTGCATCTTCAGCCGATCGACTCGCCCGAATATAGTTCTGTTGCAATTCCGTCGGCTTTGGCTCCTTCGTTTCCCCCTGAACCAACCACGCCTCCGCCGATCGCAGTTCCTCCCCCTTCAGCCCAAAACTCTCATTTCGCTTTTGCTCCTGCCACTCGATCGCTCTTTCCAAAATCCGAGTGTGCGATCGAACATACTCCAAATCCGTCTCGATCGCGTTCAGCAATGCGTTTAATCCCGTCTCAAACTCATCGGTTTGGCGAAAAAACAGCCAATTGTGCTGAGACAGTTTTGGATGTACCTTTGCCATCTCAAAATCTTCGCGATACACGATCGGCACAAGTCGCTTATTGTGTTGAACTGCGTGATCGATTTCTTCTTGACAAACCTTCGATTTCACCGAATCATCGCTCATCACAAACACAAACGTATTTGCCCCTTCGATGCCCCGCTGAATTTCTTGCCACCATTTTGCTGTAAGCGGAATATCGTCCCAATCGACCCAAGCATCACGATTTTGCGCTTCGAGTGCGTGATGTAGCTTTTCGACAAACGGCTTATCTTTCCGGGAGTATGAGATAAAAACGTCACGCATAGTGATTTGATCGATTCTTTTCAGCTTCCTAGAATATAAAGCCTCTGTATTTGAAGTACGGATTGAGTTATTAATATTTTTACGATCGCATTAAGCAACACCCTCCTTGAATCGAGTCCAACCATTCCAGAATCGAATGCAATCATTCTTGAATTAACTGCAACCATTCCGGAGTCAATTGCAACCATTCCAGAATCGAGTGCGATCGCAGTTGAATCGAGTGCAATCATTCTTGAATCGAATGCGATCGCACTTGCATTTGAGAACGTCACTTGATAGATCAAAACAACTGCGATCGCATAGAGAAAAATAACCAGAAATACTTTTGTTCTTGATTTTTTTCACATCAGCTTAAGCAATTGTACTCAACCAACTCAAAGATTGAAATCGGTAGAGTGTGGAGAAATCTACCGTATAGGAGAATCACCAATGGCACGTCCAAAACGGACTTCACGGGTATTAGTTCAAGCAGAACAACGAGAAGCGGGCTTAAAAACGATCGATTCAGAGCTTAAACTTGGTGATGAATTGAGCCTTTCTGGGTACTCAGAACTGATTCAAAAACTGCGCGATCAACTCGCAACCTACAACGCAACGCTTTCCACCTTGGACGAACTCACGCGAGACATCGAAGCCACCGAAAAAACATTACGCGATCGCTCTGAGCGAATGTTGTCTGGAGTTGCTGCCCAATATGGCAAGGACAGCAACGAATACGGTAAAGCAGGAGGCAAGCTGAAAAGTGAACGTCGTCGTCCCACTCCAAAAAATAAACCTGTTGAGCCGCTTCCCGTTGAGGAATCGCCTGTCTCAACCGTCGAATCTCTTGAAATGCTGCTTGCTGCGCTTAAAGATAAAAAAGAGATTACTGCGACGAATGGAAATGGCAGTCGTGTGGGGTTGAATTCCTAGACTGAGACGAATGCAACCTTAGAGGATGTTTGAGAAGTAATCGTTCATCGCATTCACCCGCCCGGAAATGAATCTCCGGGCTAATCAGGGAAGCCCACTCAACTGGGCTAAGAACTCCGTATCACTCTCTTAGCCCGCTTCAGCGGGGTTTCCTCCATTAGCCCGGAGATTCATTTCCGGGCGGACTCGCAACGCAGCAAAGCCGCTTTTTATCCTTCTCAAACACCCTCTTAGCTCTCAATCTCATCAGTCGTGGGCGGTGTTGTGTGATTCTTCCATCGCCCCGCTTTCCGAACAGATTCCATCAGCAAGTATTCAATCTGTGCATTCACACTCCGAAGATCATCCGCAGACCAACGCTCCAAAGCATCATACAACTTCGGATCAAGGCGTAGCAAAAATCGCTTCTTCTGACTCATGCGTAAAGCGTTCCAGTGTTAATCACAGGTTGAGTATTTTGCTCCGAAGTAAGAACAACAAGCAAGTTATTCACCATTGTTGCTTTGCGTTCCTCATCCAGTTCAACAATTTGCTCTTCACTCAGTCGCTTCAGAGCTTCATCCACCATTCCAACTGCACTGTCTACAATTTGACGACGTGCATCAATGATCGCTTGAGCTTGCTGACGACGCAGCATTGCTTGAGCAATTTCGGGCGCGTAAGCAAGATGGGAAAGTCTTGCTTCTAACACTTCGACTCCAGCGATCGCCAATCGTGCCTGAAGTTCTCCCTGCAATGCAATCAGAATTTCATCAGGAACACCGCGCAAAGATGGCGTTCCAACGGGGGCATCGTAAGGATAGCTGACTGCCAGTGTCCGAATTGCGGTTTCACTCTGAGTAGCGACGAACTCCTCATAGTTATCAACTGCAAAGCGAGTTTTTGCGGTGTCTTGAACTTGCCAGACTACGACGGACGCAATCTCGATCGGGCTTCCTTGTGCTTCGTTGACCTTAAGAATTTTACTGTTAAAGTTGCGAATTCGGAGAGAGATTCGCCGCTTTCCAGCAAAGGGATTTGCCCACCAAAATCCAGAATCTCGAACGGTTCCAATGTAGCGACCAAAGAAGGTGAGCACCATTGCTTCATTCGGCTCGACGGTGAAAAAGCCTGAGATTGAGGGGAGAACAATCACGAATAGAGTCGCGATCGCCCAAGCCAACAATTCTGGATCATCCAGCAACGTATTCAAGTTCTCTAGCTGTCCTGGAAATTTCTGAAGCAATGACCCAATTCGCCAAACTGCAACCGCTGTGATTGCTCCAACAATTCCCAACACAACAAAGCCATTGAGTTTGAAGGCTGGGGATTCTGTAATCGATTTCATCAGAAGTTCCTTAAATTCGATACTAAAGTGATATCACATTGAAATCAGAAACGACAAGATCTCTCTTTGGTCGCATGAATTCTCCAAAGTTTTGTAGGATAGTAATGTTAGGCACAGAAAAAGATTCGGATATGCTCTAAGGCATAGTGACAGGTTTGAAAGTGTCTCCTGCAATCACTTCATTGAGGAGGACTCTCATGAAATTCTTTAATCGTCAAAAGCTAGAAAAGAAACGCGCACAAGTTGAACCGGAGCTAGACTCGCATAGAGAACCCGAAGGACACGTTCACCCGAACTATCGTCACTGGGTTTATTTGCAACGATCGAGCGATCGCTAAAGTGCTTCTCTGACTAGCTGCGCTGTTCGTTCAGCACTATCTATAATCGCGATCGACTTTGCATGATTCGCCATGTTTTGAAGTCGATCGCGATTTTCTAATAGTTCGAGTACTGCTTTTTGAAGCTGTTCAACACTCAAGTCTGATTGTCGATACATCTCTGCTGCGCCCGCATTCACCAGCACTTTCGCATTAAAGGCTTGGTGATCTTCTGCTGCAAAGGGGAATGGAATCAGAATTGCAGGTGTTCCAGTCACAAGCAGTTCTGTAACAGTTCCAGCACCAGAGCGACTGATTGCTAAGTTCGATCGCATAAACAATGTCGCCATGTTCTGATAAAACGGCAAAGATAGATATTGCGAATGTTGTAAGCTCTTCGCATCTGGATCATTCTCTCCCGTTAAATGCACCACCCAAGCTCCTTTCTCAAACCAAGCGGGTGCAGCTTGTCGTACTAATTGATTCATCGCAACTGCACCTTGGCTACCACCGACAACAACAACCAGCGGCACACCTTCAGGAATTGGTAAGTCTAATGGCTCTGAGAGTGCAGATCTAAACTGCGATCGTACTGGCGTTCCAACGACAGCGGTTTTAGCTTTTGGAATTGATTTCGCAGCCATCTCAAACCCGATCGCAACTAAGGTACACCAAGGTGCAAAGAATCGGGTTACTTTGCCGGGTAAAGCATTCGACTCGTGCAAAATGACAGGTAAACCAAGCGATCGAGCCGCAATAATCGCAGGTGCAGAAATGTAACCGCCTGTGGTGAACACTCCTTCAAATTGACCCTTCTGCAAAATCTGGCGCACATTCCAGATCGATCGGATCAATCGAGAGAGAACTTTGAATGTTCCGAATCCGAGCTTTTGTTGAAAGCCTGCAACTGAGATGTAGTGGATTGGATATCGATCGTTCAAAAGCTGAGATTCTAAGCGATCGGGAACACCGAGCCATTCGATATCAAAGTCTGGAAGTTGTTCCGCAACAGCGATCGCGGGAAAGACGTGACCGCCCGTACCACTTGCAGCGATCAAGAGGCGCGACTTCTTTTCTTGGCTTAAGGAAGATTGCACAACAAATACTCAGCAATTCACGAAGGGCATTCTACCGCACTCGGAGAGGGAATGTTCGGAATGCGATCGCGAATCAAGAATCTTTTGCCTCTTAATCTGTTCCTCCCCAAGTCCAGCTTGGATTTCCGTTTCTTACTGATCTCTGCAAAATCACTGTTGTGAAATCATTCGCATCATTTTTTCCAGTCATATCAAGAATCAAATAAACTTTGCCCTTTACAAAGCGGAGGCGCAAATAGGAATGTCCTTGATAAGCTTCACCTTCAATCCGAGCCATGCTAGCAGTCGCTTTACATTTGCTGTATTTTGGCTTGAGCGTTCCAATCCAGGTCACACTAAAATCATCCGTTGTGGCGATCGTCATTTTTTCAGCGATCGAGCTTAGGTTTGCTGAACCATCGATCGTGTAACCTCCCTCGCGATAAGGGCGCGAGGTTTCTGTCAATGTCACTTTTTCAGGGCAGAGATTACCCGGATTTTGAGCATCGATGGCAGGTAATACTCGCATTTCGATTGGGGCAGCATTGACAGCAATGGCTGAGAGCACAGATAGAACCGAGGTGAATAGAATGGCAGTCGATCGCATAAATCAGACCTGTTATATGGTTTGATTAGCTACACCACAGTTGAACAAGTTCCCTGAACTCGCATTGAAAATTTGTGGAGAGTTAAAGCTGGGTTTAGAGGGGTTACGCGATCGCAAACTCGGTATATTGCCGCACGTCAGGCGGCTGAAATCCCAACACAATATCAGTCGCGGGAATTCCTGCTGCAAGTAAATCATTCACGACTTCTAAATCTGTCCAATCCTCTTCAACCCAGACCTTACCATTTTTAATCCGAATGTAGATTGTGATATGTCGAACTCTTGTTTTGTTTTGCCAACCAGACCGAAACCAAAGATATTGATCGCGCTCTTCATCAAACGCAAGGCGCTGTTCAGCTTCGTCTTCTGGGGTAGGAGGAACTAAATTTTGATAGCCCGTCAAGATGTCCTTGATAATCTTGCGATATTGAGTCAACTTGTCCATTGCACAATCTGTATTGATCAGGATTGAAAGAAGAGTATGAGCATTAACTAAGAGAATATAGAACGAACATTTCAATCAATGTATATGGACTTCTGAGCAAGCAGTTTGAATTCCTTCTTCAAATCTTCCAGCCTTTTTCTGCTTGTTAAGTCTTGCCAATTGACAACAAGATACTCTTCTAAATATTTAATCTCTGCTTGAACAACGACCAAATACAAACGTTTAGTTCGATTCGGAATACCAAGACTATACACTCCCGGTTCGCCCATTTTTGAGCGAGGTCGTAAGATTGGGCTAAAGTTGGGCAATGAACCAACCTGTGAGCATTACAACTGAACGAGTAGACGACATTCCCTTGCTGCTCGCCCAACTAGAGCGC
>NZ_JBNXVP010000020.1:0-134277 GCF_050565645.1 Leptolyngbya sp. AN10 | reverse complement strand
CCCAACATGCTAAACACGGCATCATAGAGGCGAGGAGCATTTTCCATAGCAGTAATTTAGTTTGATGTGGTAATCCACTAGATTACGGGATTTTGCTCCTCTCCTCCAGTTTTGTCAGTCAACCAGGTCGTAACGGAGATTTAGCTCTGCGATCGACTTTGCACTTCCTCGATCGATAAACTTAATGCTTCTGCTACTTTCCTTTATTTCATAAGATTTACAACCCAATCAATTGTTGGAAGTCTTTTAAGAATTTTTGTAGCTGCGGATCTCGCTGAACTAACTTTGCCAATGCTCCCATCTGTCCCCGACTTCGCATCACTCGGAATAGATCTACTGCAAAGAGTTGTACCCATTCCGCAGTAGCAACTCGACTGAGCCAAGTAAACGCATTGTAAGCCTGAGTTGCATCGATCGCTCGAACCGTAAGCCCGATCGCAGTTGCAAATCTCGCCGATGGCTCGGTTGGAAAACTGACACGATCGCCATTTCCTTCCAAAATCAAAACTAAGTCTGGCAAGTTCTGATACAGTGCTAAAAATGCCAGAAATTCTGCTTCTGCTCCAACTCCGATCGCAGGTGCAATACTCAGTTTTGCTTGATGTAATGCACTCGCCATCACCCACGATCGAGGAGAACACCAAGCAGGTTGTTGTGGATCAATTTTGTGCAACAGTGCTGGACGGTAAGACAAGAAAGCAATGATTTGTTCATGCACTCCGGTTTCTAGAGCATAGGCTTTGAAGCTATCGAAATCGGGTTCAACTTGCAGATGCAAGAAGCGATTCGCAAGTGGAGCAGGCATATCAAACACGGCTGCACGATCTTCTTTGCGATTGCCCGCTGCCCAAACGAACCAACCATCAGGAACACTGTAAGAACCGACTCGTCGATCGAGAATCAATTGCTGTGCCATTCCTTGCATTGCAGGGGGAGCCATGTTGATCTCATCAAGAAACAGAATGCCGTTTCCTTCACGCGGCAAGAACTCAGGCGGATACCACTTAGAAATTCCATCTTCTGCAACAGGTAAGCCACGTAAATCAGTTGGAGCAAGTTGACTGAGGCGGACATCTACGAACTCGATTTGATGTTCTTTAGTAATTTGGCTAACAATGCTCGATTTACCAATTCCGGGTGCTCCCCAGATCATGGTGCTGATTTGTAGATTTTGACGCACTAAGCGATCGAGATAGGTTTTCAGTTCCGCAGGAGTCATAATCAGCTTGCCTGAATCAGAGATTTCAGAGTACCCAAAATCTTTGAGGTGAAAGGAATGATGCAATCTTATCGCAATCGATCGCTGATTTTGGATCAGGTCACAAACGGCTGAAACGAATTAAAATCTGCCCATTAGTAGCACCAGATTCTACTAAATGGGCAGAAACTCTAAACAGTCGATCGCATTCCTAAATTAAGCCGAAACCTCGATTCGCTGAGTTCCCGCCAGTTCAAATGCAGCGTGGATCGCCTGAAGTGCCATCACCCCTTGATCTTCTGCTACCACGCAACTCACTTTAATCTCAGAAGTCGCAATCATCTGAATGTTAATGGAATGCTTGTACAATGCCTCGAACATTCGAGCCGCGATTCCGGGTTGTCCAACCATTCCCGAACCCACAATGCTCACTTTCGCGATCGCATTATCGACTACCACTTCTCCATAGCCAATCTCCGATCGCGCTGCTTCTAGTGCCTGTCTCGCATTGTCCGCATCCATTTGCGCCACGGTAAAGGCAATATCGCGTGTCATTGTGCCATCAATCATTCGACACCGCTGCGACTGAATGATCATATCGACGCTGATATTATGCTTCGCCAATAGTTGGAAAATCTTTGCTGCCATGCCTGGGCGATCGGGAATATGTCGAACAGCCACTCGTGCTTGTTTCAGATCGAGTGCAACACCTCGAACGGCTGCGGCAGTGGGCACGATCGCGTCTTTGGATTTCATCCCCGATCGAGACACCTCGAAGACTTCACACAGAGCCGCAATTGCTCGATCGCAGTCTACTTCATCAACCACACAACTCACTTTCACTTCAGAAGTCGAGATCATCTGAATATTGATGCCCGCATCCGCTAAAGTTGAGAACATTTGAGCGGCAACACCCGGACGACCGATCATGCCTGCACCTGCGATCGTCACTTTCGCGATCTTCTGCTGAATCATCACATCGGGAGCAAGTTCAGGTGAGATCGGATGACCCGCGGTTAATGCCGGAATGATGGCATTTGCAACGGCTTCCGCACGAACTAGAGAATTTTTGACAACGGTAAAAGCAATATCATTGGTGTTACCTTCGTGAATCGATTGGATAATCAGATCGACATCGAGTTTCTGAGAGGCAATTTCACCGAACAATCGAGCCGCAACACCCGGACGATCGGGAACCCGTAACAGGGCGACTTTTGCTTGATCGGTATCAAATTCTACTGCATCGACTGGACGCGCAATTTCTAAACCTTCGAGCGGTCGAGGAAGCGGTTTGGGAGAACGAACCCAAGTTCCGGGATCATCTGTCCAACTCGATCGAACAACGAGCGGCATTCCATAGTTTCGCGCAATCTCCACGGCACGAGGATGCAACACTTTCGCACCCAAGCTGGCAAGCTCTAACATTTCATCGCAAGTAATCTCGCTCATCAGTTGAGCATCTTCGACTAAGCGAGGATCAGCCGTGAGAATGCCAGGAACATCGGTATAGATTTCGCAGAAGTCCGCTTTAAGGGCTGCGGCTAGTGCCACTGCTGAAGTATCTGAACCGCCGCGTCCGAGAGTCGTAATGTCCCAATCTTCGGTGCTGTTCACGCCTTGGAATCCAGCAACGACGACCACTTCACCGCGTTGTAAATGACGCTCTAAGCGATCGGTTTCAATCTTCAGAATGCGAGCGCGAGTGTGATGCGATTCGGTGAGGATGCCCACCTGAGCACCTGTGAGCGAAATGGCAGGCTGTCCAGCTTCTTGGAGTGCCATACTCAAAAGCGCGATCGACACCTGTTCTCCGGTCGAAAGCAACATATCCATCTCACGCCGATTCGGAGTCGGAGAAATCTCAGTTGCCAGTTTCACCAATCCATCTGTGGTCTTTCCCATCGCTGAAACCACGACGACCACAGAATTTCCAGCTTCTACCGTTTTCTTGACTCGTTGTGCGACTGCTTGAATTCGTTCGACCGTTCCGACCGAAGTTCCCCCATACTTTTGAACAATTAGCGCCATTTCCCCCGCTCCAAAGAGGTTCATTTGAACCTAAAGATCAGTTTGATTTTACAGCCTTCTAGGATTGTAGAAGGACTTTTGGTCGAGAAGTTGGACGAACGATTTCAGAACGAATCCAGTTGATTAGTTCTGCATTGACGCGCTCTGGACATTCATCATGGGCGCAATGTCCCGCATCGTCTAGCTCAATTAGTTTGAGATTCGGATTGTACTGAAGGAATTGACGGGCAGACGCAGCAGGGATCATTCGATCCTGTTTGCCCCAGAGTAACAAGACTGGTGTGCGAATATTGCTGAGAATCGATCGAACATTCGGACTAAAGTTCGGATGCGTCATCGCTTTGAGAATGGCACAGAAAGCGCGGGCTGATCCTCGTTCACGGGCAGGCTTTGACAATATCTCTAACAATTCGTCAGTAATCGCTTCTTGACCTGCATAAGCCATCGAAGCCCATCGGCGAACGATCCGAGGATGTCTCAGTAAGAAAAATAACGGGTACAACAACCAGCGAGACGTAAAAATGTCTTGAATGAATTGGACGATCGGGCGAATGATTGCCGGAATTGCTTCATGATGGCTCGATGTATCTGGCAAACTAATCATCGCCACACCGCGAACCATTTCGGGATGTTTCGCAGCAGTCACAGCGCAGACTAGAGAACCGATCGAGTTTCCTACCAGAATCACAGGCTTACCCACGCAGGATTGCCAGAACTCATAAAGCTGCTCTGTCCAAAGGTCGATCGAGTAATTAATATCAGGCTTGTCCGAAGCTCCAAAACCTAATAGATCCAAAGCATACACACTATGGGATTTAGACAAGACCGACATATTCTGCCGCCAATGTCCGATCGAGCCACCAAAGCCATGAACAAAAATGACGGGAACTTCGCTTCTCGGATTCGGAAAGACCGTGTGATGAACTTTCCAACCGCGCCAGGAGAGCGTTTGCTGATAGCCGAATCGTTGTAATCGCTCGATCGAAGGCGGAGTTGGAGTGGAAGGTTCAAACGAGAAAATCGGCTGAAAGCGATCGTAGAGTTCCAACATCATCGTTTCGGAAGTTGGACTGAGGAGTAACCAGCCAAATGCGATCAATGCCACCACAAAGATTTGCGCCAGATCAACGGCTGAAGGGAATCCATCTTTGAAGGCGGTGATTGTGCGATCGATAATGGCAAACAGCCAAGCTAAATTGCCGAACTCCCATAAATCGGTTTTGAACTGATCTAGAAACAGGTGAAATTGTTGTCGAAAAGATCGCGGCTGCATCATGGGGACTGGTCTTCTGCTCGTTTCCTCTACTGTGCCGTGCAATGCCCAAATTACCCTCTGTAGATGGGGTAGTCTCGTCACTTTTGGAACGCACCTTAGAGGTAGAAACGAAAGTTTACATTTACACTTCTTCCGATGGATTTCGCTTATCTGAACGTTAGTTGAATAAAGATACAGCGTATTAGAGAACTGTCATGGCAAAATCCAATAGTCATAAAACAAGTCCAACGAAGCCGAATACCAATCAAAACGGCGAGATTGATCTCAATCCAGGCGATACCCCTACAGAAGCAGATTACACACGGGATGATCAAGATGTTACTCCGGTGAACGAAGCGGCGTTTGAGCGACCTACAGAAACAGCAGAAAACGACCCGCAGTAATTCTTAACTTGGAGGTTTCCGTGAGCATTTTAACCGTTGAACAAGTCAAGGCACTAATCGAACAGCCTAAAAGCTGGAGCATTTCGATCTATATGCCAACCGTGGTCGCAGGTCCAGAAACGCGACAGAACGAAATTCGCTTTAAGAATCTGATTCGGCAAGCAGTCCAAAAGATGCAAGAAACGGGACTGTCTGAAGATGAAGCGAATGGATTTTTGCGCCCAGTTTTAGAAGCGATCGAGCACGAAGATGATTTCTGGCAGCAACAAGATCGAGGGCTTGCACTCTTTATCACCGATGGATTCTATCGCTACTACAAAGTTCCACGTGACTTATTTGAATTGGTAGTTGTAACGGATCAATTTCATCTCAAACCGCTACTACCCTTGCTGGCTGGAGATGGAACCTTCTATGTGCTTGAACTGAGCCAAAAACAGGTCAAAATCTTTGAAGGCGATCACTATCACATTCGAGAAATCCAGATTCCGAACTTACCGAAGAACATGGATGAAGTTCTTCAGTACGACGAAAGCGAACAGCAAGGACAGTTCAGAATCGGAACGAGCAGCGGTGCATCGAACTACAACAATTCTTCGAGCGCAACAGGTGTATTTCATGGACAAGGTTCACCCGATCGCGATGATGTGACTCGGCTCTATCGCCAGTTCTTTTATGCGATCGATGAACCCTTGCACGAATTTCTCAAAGGAAGACGCGCTCCACTAATTCTCGCTTGTGTTGAGTATCTAATGCCGATCTACCGAGAAGTGAATACCTATCCGCATCTACTGGAACAAGGCATTCATGGCAATGTAAAAGACGATAGTATCAACTTTTTACACGAGCAAGCTTGGTCGATCGTTGAACCTTTGTTTGCTCAAGAACAAGAGAGAGCCGTCAATAACTACTACGAGCTATCAGACACCGATTTGATCTCAACCAAGGTCGAAGAGACTGTTCCAGCCGCTTACTACGGGCGGATCGATCGGTTATTTGTCCCGGTCGGAGTTCAACGCTGGGGTCGATTCAATCCAGACACCAACGAAATCGAAATCCACAACGAAGCTCAACCGGAAGATGAGGATTTGTTAGATGCAGCCGCATTACAAACAATCATCAATGGTGGAACAGTCTATGCAGTAGAACCCGATCGAATGCCATCCGATGCTCCGATCGCGGCTGTCTTTCGCTACTAAACTTCCACCAAAATGTAGATTCAACTTTCGACAAACTCAAGACCATTAGAAACAGTGATTCATCTTTGGGAGCTAGATCATGAACTACGATCAGTTTATTAAAACGGTAAAAGAGTCGGGACAATTTAGCGATCGTGATTCTGCGATCAAGTCTACAAAGGCTGTTTTGGAAACGATGCGCGAAAGATTGCTCGGTGATGAAGCGAGTAACTTAGCAGCACAACTTCCAGCAGAATTAGGGGACTGTCTGCGGGGACGCGAGGGACAAATGGGTGATAACTTCAAGATCGAAGAGTTCTACACTCGAATTGCAAACCGAGAAGGTGTTGATATCGAAACGGCTGCTTCTCATGCAAGAACAGTGATGACCGTTCTGAGTCAAGCAGTTAGTCCTGGTGAGTTTGCGGATGTTCGGGTGAACTTTGCGAAGGACTATGACGAACTGTTTGTAGAAGTTGCACAACGATAGTTAACTCAAATCTTGCATCACTCTCAACAAGAGGTATTTTGGGCGCTTCGTCTTTTGCACTATCTCGCCCCGGAATAGATTCGGGGCTATCGGTGCGAAGTCCCCTAAACGGGACTGAAGAAGCTGAAATTGTCTCTTAGTCCCCTTTAGCGGACTTTGTTCTGTTAGCCCCGATTTCAATCGAGGGCGGCATGGAGCGGTGAGCGAAACATCCAGAAATGGTCTTCTTGAGAGTGGTGCAAGATTCTGAGCTAACTTTCATCGATCGATAAGCCCTGCCTTGAAATCAACCAAAGCAGGACTTTTTCTTATCACCGTTCGATATACTCCCGACTCGCCGCGCCCCCTTCCGGTTGCACTTGAATCGCAGGCTCATACCCTTCCGCAGCACTCCGAATTTGCGTCACCGCTGAGAGCAACACTCCAAAGATTACCTTCGAGAACACATCCGCCACCGTAAACAGGAATTGTCGAACCACCCCTGACCAACCGCCCCATTCCGGGAAAAACTGCCACCCTAACGGAACGAGATAAGCCAACGGGTAAAGCGTCCAGGAAATTAGAATCAACCACCAAGTAGTTCCTACTGCTTTATAAGCTTGATGTGGAAAATTTTCGCGTCCTCGGAACAAGAGATTTCCAACCAAGTACAAAATGTAAACGAAAAACACAGTACTAATTGCGCCCCAAACCAAGAACCAGAAGTTATTCGAGAGTTCAAAGTACTGTCCAATGTACCCGGTGTAGATCATCAGCAATCCCGCAGCGATGAACTTCGTCCGCAGATTTCGGAACTTCTGTGGAGTCAGATCAAACACATACAACAGTTGCACCAATAGGCAGGGAACATCGATCGACCAATTGAGATAGCGATATCCATTCGAGAATTCGCTCTGAATCACGCGCCCATTCTGCCCAACTGGAAGCCCCCAAACAGTGCCATCAAACTGGAATGAAGTTGCCCAACCGATCGTTTGCCATAGCAGCAATAGAAACGCAGAAGTCATCACGATCGCAGATAAGTTAGAAGACGGTTGAAATCGGGATAGCGATCGATTACTGGAGGTGAGAAAATAGACAAATCCAGCCGCTTGAGCACTCACTCCAATGATTAGCAAATGAGAAATAAGCTGATACTGCAAAGGCGTATAGGTGAGAACATTCTCTAGCTGTGTTCCATTCGGAAATGTATCTAGCTGTGCAAGCAACGAGGGGATTGCGCCCAATTCGTAGGTTGGACAAAACATAAACATTGCAAAGAAATATTGAGTTCGCCTCACGGTGACAGATGCAAGCGAGTCGCCTCCTCTAGCTGAAGTTAGATTGAAGTCTGTCACTTTTGGGTCACAATTGCGTCAAAATCTTGGAAGTAGATCATCTTGCAGGTAGCTTATGTTCAGAGTGTTGAAGCATCCGATTACAGTTGCAGTTGCAGTTGTGCTTGGATTTCTCGTAGTTGCTTGCCAACCGAATGAAACAGCGGTGTTCCAAACTGCTACACCCACTCCCTCTCCGGGTACAGTTCGTCCAGTTGCTTATGTCGATCGAACACTGAGTGCTTCCCCTGCTCAATTACCGCCGCTCCCCTATCCAGCAGATGCTTTGAGTAAAGCGATCGATGCAAAAACGATGCAAATCCACCACGATCGACATCACAAATCTTACGTGGATAATCTCAACAGCGCATTGAAAGATCAGCCGAATCTACAGAAACTAAGCGTCGAAGCAATGTTGCGTGATCTCAATGCAGTTCCAGAGAACCTGCGTCAGCGAGTCCGAAACAATGCTGGAGGACATTTGAACCATACGATTTTCTGGCAGATTATGAGTCCGAATGGCGGAGGACAACCCACGGGCGCGATCGCACAATCGATCAATCAAACTTTTGGAAACTTCGAGAATTTCCGTAAGCAGTTCAACCAAGCAGGCGGCGATCGATTTGGTAGTGGATGGGTTTGGCTCGTGCGAAATCCTCAAGGACAATTACAAATCGTTTCTACACCAAATCAGGACAATCCAATCAGCGAAGGTAGCTATCCGATTATGGGGAACGATGTTTGGGAACATGCTTACTATCTGCGCTACCAAAATCGTCGAGCAGAGTATCTCAATAACTGGTGGAATGTTGTGAACTGGGATGAAATTAATCGCCGCTTCCAGGCTGCACAGCAAGGAGGTGCATAGAATAGTTTAAGGACTGATCTAGATAGCCACAATGAATTACTACATCGGAATTGATATTGGTACAACTAGCACCAAAGCGATCGCGGTTTCCTCAACAGGCGAAGTGAAGAGCATTGCCAGTCGAGAATATCCGTTACTTTCTCCTCATCCTCGGTTTGCTGAACAAGAGCCGACTGTGATTTTTACTGCGGTTTTAGAATCAGTCCGAGATGCTATCCAGAAAGCGAACTTATCAACTCAAGAAATTGCTGCGGTTGGTTGCGGTTCTGCAATGCACAGTTTGATTGTGATGAGTGCGGACAATGTTCCTTTAACTCGAAGTATCACTTGGGCAGATAGTCGGAGTGTAAAACAAGCGGAAGCATTAAAGCAAAGTTCAGAAGCGATCGGACTCTATCAAACGACTGGAACTCCTTTGCATCCGATGTCTCCGCTGACTAAGCTGCTCTGGATGCGGGACTGTGAACCAGAGCTATTTCGTAAAGCTGCAAAGTTCATTTCAATTAAAGAATATGTGCTGTATCAGTGGTTTGAGCAATATGTCGTGGATTACTCGATCGCTTCTGCAACCGGATTGTTGAATATCAGAACTCGATCGTGGGATGAAAGTATTCTAGAACTCACACAGATTCGAGCCGATCAGTTCAGCGAATTAGTTCCAACAACATACATCCTACGAGGAATGAAGGCTGAATATGCAGCAATGATGGGACTCGATCCGAATGTTCCGGTTGTTATAGGTGCGAGCGATGGAGTGTTAGCGAATATTGGAGTTGGAGCTACTACATCTGATCAAGTTGCAATTACGATCGGAACCAGTAGCGCAGTTCGCAAAATCGTTTCTGAACCATTAACTGATTCGCAAGCAAGAACTTTTTGCTATGCCTTTACTGAAAAACAATGGATCATTGGAGGTGCTTCTAACAATGGTGGAATTGTTTTACGCTGGTTTCGTGATCAGTTCGGACTACCTGAACGAGATTATGAAGATGCTTACGATCGATTAATTCAACTCGCTGAACCAATTCCTGCGGGAGCCGAAGGATTGTTATTTTTGCCCTTCCTCTCTGGAGAACGTGCGCCGTATTGGAATGCAGAGGCAAGAGGTGTATTCTTTGGAATATCAATGCGACATCAGCGATCGCATTTTATTCGCGCTGTTCTAGAAGGAATTCTATTTGCAGCTTATAGCATTACAACTGTATTGAGTGATTTAACTGAGAAGAGCCAAACGATTTTGGCATCGGGAGGATTTGCCCGCTCTCCTATCTCGCTGCAACTTATGGCAGACATATTCGGCATCGAAGTGCTCGTTCCAGAAGTGTTTGAAGCGAGTGGATTTGGCGCGGCTGTGTTAGCGATGTATGCAGTGCAGGAAATTGATCAACTAGAACAGGTTCGATCGATGATTCGGATTCGCGATCGACATTCTCCAAGTCTTGAACTCTCTCAGCAATATCATCAATTGTTCGATCGCTATCAACGGCTTTACTATCAACTAGAGCCAGAGTTTTCAAACTTTTCGCAGTGAATCTGGTAAAAAATCGCACAATTGATTAGACAGCGCGGATATAAGCATGATTTACTAAAACTCAAGTTGTCGAATTCCTGTTGGTGTCAGCGCTATGTTCTCTCGTTTTGATGGATTGCGATCGAGATTAATCCTACTTGTTTTGTTTGCCGCACTTCCAGGATTCGCGATCGCTCTAATGAGCAACATTCGGGAACGCGAGTTGTTTGAAGCTCGATTTCGGGAGAAAGCACTCCGCATCTCTCAGCAAGCTGTCGTGAGACAAAATGAGCTTGTGAATCAGACCCGAACTGCTCTAGAACAACTTTCTGAAAAGGCTGAGGTTCGAGGGGCACAGTGCGAAACGATTCTGATGGAGCAACTGAAACGATCAGAACGGTATCTAGTGTTAGCCACGGTTGGAATTGATGGCAAATCAACCTGTAGCGCTCCACCGACCACACGAGCGATCGATGTCCGCGATCGCAGTTGGTTTCAGAGAACCATTCGCGATCGAGATTTTGCTGCTGGAGAATACCAGGTTGGGCGAATTTCTAATCAACCCGGACTAGCATTTAGCTATCCATTGCTCGCGAACAATCAGCTTCAAGGTGTGATTGTTGCAACATTGAACCTAAACTGGCTCAATCAATTGATAGCTGCAAAAGAACTGCCCGCTGGATCAACGATTAGTGTCGTCGATCGTAAAGGAGTAATCCTGGCTCGGTATCCTGAACCAGAAAAGTGGGTGGGAACTTCGATCGAGAACACAGACTTATTCAAAGAGCTACAGACACAGCAAACCAATTCAACCACGATTCAGAAAGGAGCAGACGGAAATTTACAGCTTTTTGCATTCTCGTATCTGCTACCGCAAGAAGTTCCAGACCTGCGATTGATTGTGAGTATTCCAGAATCGGAGATTTATGCTCAAGCGACACGAAATACGATCGAGAATTTGATTTGGCTTGCAGCGATCGCAATGTTTGCTATTGGTGCAACTTGGTATTTTAGTGTGATTGCGATTCAGCGTCCGATTTGCCGATTGTTAGATACTACTGAACAGCTAACCAAGGGAGATTTGAGCGCACGAGTTGAACCTCCGTTTCAGCCTGGAATGCTTGGACAATTAGCACGAGCGTTTAATCAGATGGCGCGATCGCTAGAGTCGCACGTTGCAGAAAAGATTGAGATACAGCGTCAAAGTGAACTTGCACAAATCAAAGAGCGCTTTGTTTCAATGGTCACGCATGAGTTTCGCAATCCTTTAAGTAGTATTTTAGTGGCGGCTCAAATTCTGCGGCAGTATGGCGATCAGATGTCAGCAACTCAGAAAAATCAGCAGTTTGAGCGTCTTGTTTTTGCAGCGCGGCAAATGCAGCAGTTGATGGAAGATGTATTGCTGATCGGTCAAGATCAAGCTGGAATGGTTCAATTCACACCGACAATGATCAATCTAGATGAGTTGTGTGGTGGACTGATTGAAGAAGCACAAGAAAATGCAACCTCTCAACATCGATTAGTGTTTACGCATGAGGGAGATTGCCAAGCAGTGAACATTGATGAAAGATTAGTTCGATCGATTCTTAGCAATCTTTTATCAAATGCAATCAAGTACTCTCCAGCAGGAGGAACTGTCGATTTCAGGCTGAAGTGTAAACCGGAGTGTCTGATTTTTCAGATTCAAGATTCAGGAATCGGCATCTCTGAGGATGATTTACCGCGATTGTTTGAATCGTTTTATCGAGGTCAAAACACAGGCAAGATTCGAGGAACGGGATTAGGTTTAGCCATTGTAAAACGCTGCGTTGAACTCCACGGCGGAACAATCACCGTCAATAGTCAAATCAATGCAGGAACAACATTCGAGGTGAGACTGCCTCAATGAACGTCGATCGCTGCGATTGAGTCCACCCGGAAATGAATCTCCGGGCTAATGGGAGAAAGGAGGCTGAAGCCCCCTCAGACAGCAGTTTCAGCCCTCTTCAGAGGGGTTCCCTCAATTAGCCCGGAGATTCATTTCCGGGCGGGTTTGTGCATGAACGAATTACGCCACAATCCACAAATCTCTCAATGAACGTCGATCGCTCCTAATGCTTTCAATGTAGTTTTCTGTGCATTCGTAATTCCACTCACATTTGTAATGTTCATTCCATCATAAGGCTGTGGTTTTTGTAGAACTTTGACGCATTCCCCAGTCTCCACATTCCAAAGCCGAACGGTCTGATCTTCACTACCACTTGCAAGAATTGAACTATCTCGATCGAACTTCACCGACCAAATCCGATCGAGATGTCCCCGCAAAATCTGACAGTCCCCAGACTTGAGATTCCAGACTCTAACCGTTTGATCCACTCCGCCACTCGCAATGTAATGACTATCTTCGGAGAATGCTACTGACATAATGCGATCGCCACTCTGAAACACGCTCTCACACTGCCCTGATTTCAAATCCCAAATTCTGACAGTACCATCTTCGCTGCCACTGACTAATCGTTTGCCATCTGCGCTAAATGCGATCGACATCACTCGATTTGTATGTCCTTCTAAGGTTTGCAAACATTGACCTGTATGCGGATTCCAGAGATGGATCAAATGATTTTCTTCACCGCTTGCAAGGAATTCACCATCGGGACTATAAGCGATCGACCAAATTCGACTCTGAGCCGCGAGAATATGCAAACATTCACCAGTATTGGGATTCCACAATCGAATCGTTTGATCAAAGCTACCACTCGCAAGCGTTGTTCCATTCGGGCTAAATGCAACTGACCAAACCCAGTTTGTATGACCGCGTAGCACTTTTAGGCATTGATTTGTCGATCGATCCCACACCCGAATCGTATGATCAAAGCTACCACTTGCAAGCAATTGATCATCTGGACTAAATGCTACTGTCCAAACCCAATTCTCATGTCCATAAAAGCTACTCACACAAGCTCCTGTCTTACTGTCCCAAAGGTTCACCGTTTGATCGGTGCTAGTACTCGCTAGGTACTGATTATCAAAGCTAAATTCAACTGATAGTACGAAATTGGTATAGCCTTGCAAGGTCTTACAGCATTCACCTGTTTGAGTGTGCCAGAGTCGAACAGATTGATCGGCGCTACCACTTGCGATCATGTTTCCGGTTGGGCTGAAAACTGTCGATCGAACAACGCCTCGATGCTGCTGTAATGTTTTCAAACACTTACCAGAAGCTAAATCCCAGAGCTTAATCGTTTCATCAAAGCTACCACTCAGTAACAGTGTTCCATCAGGACTAAAGTTCACACATCGAACCTGATCCAAATGTCCTGCTAATGTCCTGATACAGTTCGAGGTTTCAATCTCCCAAAGTTTAATCGTTGCATCTTCGCTACCGCTTGCCAGCATTGTTCCATCTGGACTAAATGCCACACCTCGAACTGTATTCGTATGTCCTTCGATCGTTTTCAAACAATCGCCACTTTGCACATCCCAAAGCTTGATAGTGCGATCGTCACTTCCACTGGCTATCGTTCGACCATCAGGACTAAAGGCAATCTTACAAATCCAATGTTGATGTCCTTCTAATACTTTTAGCAGTTTGCCAGTATGCAGATCCCAAAGTCGGATTGTGCGATCGGCGCTACTACTTGCGAGAATCGGAGCCGTGGGAGAAACCGCGATCGAGATGACCCAATCTTGATGCTCGGTCAATGTTCGCAAGCATCCACCTGTTTTCGCACTCCAAATTTTGACAGTGTTATCTCCACTTGCCGAAACAATCAAATTCCCATCTGAACTAAATGCAATCTCACACACCCAATGCTGATGACCATCGCAAGTAAGGATTTTTTGCCCATCTAGAACATTCCAAAGATGAATTGTTCCAGCCGTATCACTTGCTGCTAATGTTGCTCCATCAGGACTAAATGCTACAGACCAAACATTTCCTAGCGTTTCAGAAAAGACTGATTTCTTCAGGTCAGCATTCGCAAAATTAACTTGGTGTAAGCTCACTCCTTGTAACTGTGCTTGCCAAACTGCTAAACCTGAAAAGTCATAGTTCGTTAATTCAGTTTTCAGACAGCACAATAGATTCAGAATGTTACCTGCTGCATATCCAGGCGCACAACCATAGTGTTGTCTGAGTTTGACTAGAACATTTTTTAGCTTATCCTCTAAATCCGTGTGGCAATGTGTCGGAGCAGTAAGCCGATCAACTAATGGCTGCATAATCATCCGAATTTGTCGATCGCGAATATGATCCTCAACGGTCGCTTTAATCAACGCATGAGACATCAATAATTGAAACGACTCAGAACAAAACTCTTGATAAATCCGATCGATAAAGCGATCGATCACATATTCCATTACGACAGGCTGCTGCGTGAATTTTGATCCTCGCTTTTCTACGATCGGTCTTCGCGCCAAAGATGCCAAAGCTTCAATCAATTGACGTTTCGGAATCGCAGGAACGAGATCCTCTGCAAGCTCTGACAAAGAAGCCCCGTCGCGGTCGATGGCAATCCAGTACATGATTTGCTGTTCAAGATCCGATAAGCGATCGAACTGTTCATCTAACAAATCCGAGATGCCACCAAATACGGCTGTTCCCTGGGTGAGAAATTCACTCACATCACTATCAAACAAATCTTGAATCGTAGAAGCCGCAATCTTAAGTGCTAACGGATTTCCACCATAGAGATTAATGAACCGCTGAAATGTCTTCGAGTTTGCTTCTAACTGTTTGGGCTTGAGAAATTCGCCCGCTTCCGTCGTATCCAAACCTTCCAAGCGAATCGATCGAACAAATTGCCCCTCTAACGCCGCAACTTCTTTCGGCTTCTCGCGACTGGTCAACACTAGACAACTTTGATGTACCGTTTCCCCAATTCGACGAAACAACTCGCCATAAGATTCATACCCGATCGGGTAATGTCCAGCACGATCGCCAATCTCTAGAATGGATTCAACGTTATCGAGGATCAAAAGACAGCGAGACGATCGTAGATAGTGCATCAATCGAGCCAACTTTCCATCGACCGTATCCGGCAGTTCCGTCTCTTGTTGACGTGACAGAAACGGAATCCAATCTGAAAGAATTACATCGAGCGGCGGCGCATCTTGTAACGATCGCCAAATCACCGCCTCGAATTTCCCCTGTACCTGCTGCGCCAACTTCACCGAGAGAACCGTTTTTCCAATGCCTCCCATACCCAGAATTGTCACGAATCGACATTGCTCCTCGGTCAACGCGCGATCGAGTGTCTCTAACTCCTGCGATCGTCCACAAAACCCCGACACGTCCACCGCTTCCCCCCAATCAATCAGCGTCTGGGAAACAGTCGAAATTTTTGGGCGATCGACTTGGGTAAATTGGCGCATGGCAACGCGGAAATTGCTCTTCGTCACCCGTTGCCCCAATCGATCGGACAACAGTTGCCACAATTGCGCCCCAACCAGCTTTATATAATCCGGATCGTAATCTTCAGCCGTTGCAATCTGTTCATACGTCAACCCTTCCCAAGCGCATCGGAACACGACTTCTTGAAGATGAGTCAAGCGATCCTGTTGCAACACGCGATCCAATACACCCAGTGCATCCTCGATCGTGATCACGGTAGTTCACCCTTACTGATTATTCTCGTTTGACAGATATTTACCGCTTCAACCGCACTCAGGGAAATTACGGACACCTTAATTCTCTGACAAAGTTGGGTTTGGTGAAATAACGTTTTATAACCCCAAATCACTAACCTTTTCATACTGTCGATCGCACTTTAGTCGCGTATCGTCAGAGAAAAGGTGAATCGGGTGCATAAAACCAATGTCCCAACCGTATTCAGCCTTATCGGAACTCAACTGCTTGACTTCCGTATTAATTCATTCGCCCCTGAAGATGATGAATATGGCTCTTAATACTTCTAATGATTTCCTGTTGTCTGTGCTTGAAGGTTTAGTCGATGGTATTTTGCTGGTCAGTCCAAATGGTGAATTGGTATTCGCCAATACTGCTGCGATCGAACTCTGCCAAAAACTAAACCCGAAAGAGCACTATCCCGTTGAGGTCTGGCGTTCCTGTGAAGCGTTGATGGAAAGTCGCGAATGGTATGGCGATCGACCACTCGTGATCGAGTCTGAGTTAAAAACTGAGAATTTTCAAACCTATCGAATCCGCGTTCAATGGCTGCAATTAGAGGAGCCTTGTCTGCTCGTTCGATTGGAAGATCAACAGCGATCGCTGCAAAGTCTAGCAGTGACCGAAGCGAAAAAGTTCGGGCTAACTCCACGAGAAGCTGAGGTCTGGTTTCTCAAGCGCTGTAATCTGTCTCGAAAAGAGATTGCGTCTCGGTTATTTATTACGATCGATACGGTAAAAAAACACTTAGGAAACATTCAATCAAAACGCCAAGCCCATCAAGAAAGCTGGTGTTAAGAGATTAAGTTGTTGATACTGAAACTCCGATCCCTTTATCTTGGAATCGGAGTTTTTTAGCGATCGTGTCTGAGTTGTGGAATGCCCTAAAACCCCCTAGATCCCCCATTCTGAGGGACTTTGAGCTAGAAAAATTTCTCCAACTCTAAGCAGACTTCAGAGTTCAAAGTCCCCCAAATTTGGGGGATTTAGGGGGCACGATCAACCCCGCATTCACGACTAATTTAGAACTGCGATCGCTCGAAGATAAATCTAATCCTCAGCAAAAATGTACTTATACAGTTCACTCGGATCAGGCTCAGGACTTTCCAATCCAAATTTCACCGCATCTTCCACCAAC
This sequence comes from Leptolyngbya sp. AN10, assembly GCF_050565645.1. Taxonomy (NCBI): domain Bacteria; kingdom Bacillati; phylum Cyanobacteriota; class Cyanophyceae; order Leptolyngbyales; family Leptolyngbyaceae; genus Leptolyngbya; species Leptolyngbya sp. AN10. The sequence goes on along the minus strand of NZ_JBNXVP010000020.1, from coordinate 117,290 downwards.
GTCTGAACCTTCTTCTCAATCTCCTTAATCTCGCTCTGCTTCACCAAATTCTGCTCAATCAAATAAGCAGAAAACTTCTTCAGCGGATCACGCGCCAACCAAGCCTCTTTCTCCTCTTTCGATCGCAGTTCATCCGGATCAGCCAACGAATGCCCCCGGAATCGATACGTCAAACACTCAATCAAAGTCGGACCTTCACCCGCTCTCGCCCGTCTCACCGCTTCTTGCGCGACTCCCCGAACCGCCAACACATCCATGCCATCAACTTCGTAACCGGGCATACCAAACACGCTGGCTTTCTTGTAAATCTCAGTCTGGGAACTGGCTCGATCGTGCGCCATCCCGATCGCCCACTTGTTATTCTCAACCACAAAAATGATCGGCAACTTCCACAACGCCGCCATATTCAGGCATTCAAAGAACTGCCCGTTATTCGTCGTGCCATCGCCGAAAAATGCCGCCGTCACCTGATCCGCAGTTTCATCGCCCATCACTTCCCGACGATATTTCGACTGAAACGCCGCACCAGTCGCCACCGGAATGCCTTCACCAATAAAGGCAAATCCACCTAACAAACGGTGTTCAGCCGAAAACAAGTGCATCGAACCACCGCGACCTTTACTGCATCCGGTTGCTTTCCCGAACAGTTCCGCCATCACTTCGCGGGCAGGAACCCCACAAGAAAGCGCATGAACGTGATCCCGATAGGTACTACAGACATAATCTTCACCCGGACGCATCGCCCGAATTACACCGGTCGAAACCGCTTCTTGACCGTTATATAAGTGAACGAAGCCGAACATCTTGCCGCGATAGTACATTTCGGCGCACTTATCTTCAAAGAAGCGACCCAACACCATATCCTCGTACAGCATCAATCCTTCTTCGCGGGTCACTTGTGCGGGTGCTGTTTGAAATGCCGGAAATGCTCTTTCTTGAACCATGAGAACTACTTAACCTCGCTGCAATAACCCCAGACCGAACAATATATAGCAATCCTAGAACAAGTGGGGAGTAGGGAGTGGGGAGAAAGTAAAACAGTTTTTCTCGTACTGCTACACCCCACTCCCTACTTTTTTCCGCTTTCACAACTCAAATACGATCGCTTTAATAATCTCGCGCCATTCTGAATAATCTAATCTAAAATACCTTCCTGAAGTGTCAAAGATCAAATGCTGCAACCGGAAACCGTAACAGATCAACCCCTCCAGGTTGACAAACTTCAAGATTTATTTATCTTGTAGTGGTTCCCTCAGTAAACAGATACCTTTATTGTTAGGATGACTGTTTCCGAGTTGCGTAACGCGGCTGATTTTGCATCTACAGGGTATGATGTCTGTCAATTCGATCGTCATTCTCTTTTTTTACCTCGATTCTCTGCTGGGGACGTGACCTGTGCGTATACCGCTCGACTATTACCGAATCTTAGGGCTGCCAATGCAAGCGACGGCAGACCAGTTGAAGCAAGCTCATCGCGATCGCACTTTACAACTGCCCCGCCGTGAGTACTCCGAAGCCGCGATCGCGACTCGTCGGAATTTACTCGATCGTGCCTACACAATTCTGTCTGATCCTGATCAGAGAAAAGCGGTCGATGAGGAATTGTTAGGGCTTCAATATGAAAATGATGCTGATGCGGCAACAATAGAGCTAGACGATAAGCATTTGATCGGAGCGCTCTTAATTCTTCAGGAATTGGGCGAATATGAGCTTGTTCTAAAAATTGGACGACCCTATCTCAGCAGCGGAACGGCTTCGATTCGCGATGGTCGATTTGGCGATCCCCGAATTGCGCTTTCAGATATTGTTTTGACGATCGCGCTTGCCTGCCTCGAACTCGGTCGCGAACAATGGCAGCAAGGACAATACGAAAGTGCCGCTGAAGCACTCGAAACCGGACAGGAATTGTTATTGCGTGAAGGCTTGTTTGCGGGTGTCAGAGGCGAAATTCAATCCGATCTCTACAAGCTGCGCCCATATCGCATTCTAGAATTGTTGGCGATGCCCGATGACGAACAGCGCGATCGACAACAAGGATTACGCCTGCTCAAAGATATGCTGCGGGAACGAGGCGGCATAGATGGCACAGGAAACGATCAGTCGGGCTTGAGTATCGATGATTTCCTCAGATTTATTCAACAATTGCGCGGATATTTAACGGCTGAAGAGCAACAAGCCTTATTTGAGGAAGAATCCCGCCGCCCGTCTGCTGTTGCAACTTATTTAGCGGTGTATGCTCTTCTTGCACGAGGATTCGCAGACCATCAGCCTGCTTTGATTCGACGAGCCAAATTAATGTTGTTACGGCTTGGCACTCGGCAAGATGTTCACCTCGAACAATCGGTGTGTGCTTTATTGCTCGGACAAACAGAAGAAGCCAGCCGAGTTCTAGAACTTTCTCAAGAATACGAACCGCTTGCCTTTATTCGCGAAAATTCACAAGGCGCACCGGATCTACTACCAGGATTGTGCCTATATTCGGAACGCTGGCTGCAAGATGATGTATTTCCCCACTTTCGCGATTTGGCGAAACGGGAAGCTTTGCTAAAAGACTATTTTGCGGATGAACAAGTTCAGGCTTATCTAGAAGAACTGCCGATCGATGGTGAAGTAATTACCGATTGGTCAATGGCAGAACGTGGACTAGTTCACCATGAATTGAGCAACGGAGCCGCATCGCGAAATGGTCGATCGAGAACGACAGCGACAGAAGAAAACTACGGCGGATATCGATCGGCAACCGCCACTTTAGCCGCGACTGATGTTGCCGTATCAGAACGATCGACAAAATTCGCAGGCAACGGAACTGAAACTCGATCGACGGTTTCGCGTTCGTCTCGAAATGGTCGCCCTCGTCCGCAAGCGCGGCATCAAGAACCCGATCACGAAGAACCAAGAGCAAGAGCACCCAGAGAGAATCGTCGATCGCGCTGGATTCCCATTATTCTCGGACTTGCGCTGGCGATGGGACTCGGATTTCTAATGATTCGCGCCTTGAGAGCGATCATGAATCCGACGACTCAAACCGCGAATGACGCGATTCCAGTTCAACTCGATCAGCCTGTTGTGCATCTAGTCCCCGTTGAGCAAGCTGTTTCGCTGTCTGGCGATATGACTCAAGGATTAGCACAAAAAGTTCTAGAGACTTGGCTCAACGCAAAAAGACTTGCAATGGGCAAAACTTACGATACTTCAAAGCTCTCGCAAGTTTTAGTCGATCCAAGACTTTCTGAATGGCAGCGGAATTCCGAAGAAAGTAAGCGGGATAACTTACACATCGAGTACGATCATGCAGTCAAAGTCGATAGTGTTGAAGCCAACCCGACTGATCCAAATCAAGCCACTGTGAGAGCAACTGTTACCGAAGTGCGGAAGTATTTTCCGGGCGGTCAGACGGGAGAAGTTCAAACCGATCGAGATATGTCCGTTCGTTACACTTTGGTGCGACAAGACAATCAATGGCGGATTAAAGACTGGCAATAATCTTTTCTGAAAAATGTCCGCCTTCTGACTGCTCTATTTGGGGATACAATCCGTTACGATGGTGCAGGGAGTAGCGCCCAGTGGCGGGGCATGGCATGATCGGAAGTTTGGTACACGCTTATACCCCCTTGATCTTCTGGACTGGGGTGGGTGCTTTATTGTTCAAATATTTGCCGCAATCGTTTCCACGATTTCTAGGGCGAAGTTTATATTGGATCGGGGTTCCGTGGCAGATTTTCGCTCTCGTGCGAGAAACAAATTTTGCTGCGAATGTGGGATTAGTTCCTGCAATTACGATCGCAACTCTGGGCACAGGATTAACGATCGCTTGGATCACGCTGCAAGTTTTGGTCTGGCTCAAAACTGTCTCGAAACCGACTTGGTTAAGCGCGATCGATGCTTGGTTGCCGCCGCTTGATCGATCCTCTCAAGGCACATTTGTGATCGCCTCGATGCTCGGCAATACAGGATTTGTCGGACTAGGACTGATCCCCGCACTGATTGGCGATGGCGATCTAAGTTGGGCAGTCTTTTTCAGCGTCACTCAGAACCTCATCGGAACCTATGGGATCGGTGTTCTGATTGCGAGTCACTACGGTCGATCGGAAAATCAGAGTTCAATCTGGACATTGTTGCGGGATCTGATCACGGTTCCGACCCTATGGGCATTTGCCGCCAGCTACTCGACCCAATCAATTCCATTTCCAGACTGGGCAGAAACGATCGTACATTCTTCACTTTTATTCGTAATTCCAGCCTCGTTTCTTTTAATGGGAATGCGATTGATTCAGTTAAAAGGAATCGAGAGCTTGAAAACCGCTACAATTTCGGTATTGCTGAAGGCGTTAGTTTTACCGAGTCTGGTTGCGATCGCGGTCGCAATTTTAGGACTGAATCACGATGCGCGACTCTCTCTGACCATTATGGCAGGTGTTCCCACTGCATTTGCAAGCTTGATTTTGGCAGAAGAATACAACTTAGACCCGGATCTTGCTGCCAGTAGTATCGCACTCAGTACGATCGTCATTTTGGTAACAATTCCGATCTGGCTATTTATTAGCTAAAGATTGAAAAATTGTATAAACGCATACGTACTGCTGGATCAATGGTAGAATTTTGCCGACAAGTAGAGACGCACTTTTATGCCGCCTACGCTCCTGACAGAAGCTTCACCCGTCACACCCAAACTCACTCTCGGTCGGATTTTGGTTGTAGATGACGAACAGTTAATCCGAGACACGATCGCGCTCACCTTGTCCGATGAAGGTTATGAAATCATGACCGCTGCTGATGGTCGTGAAGCGCTGGAAATTTTGCAAGCGGCTTTCAGTCAAGATGCCGATCAATCCTTAATCCCAGATTTGATCATTCTCGATTTGATGCTGCCGTATGTGAACGGTTTAGATATTTGCCGCTGGATGCGCCGCGAAGGAAGCAGCGTTCCGATTTTGATGTTGAGCGCGAAAGGGAGTGAAACCGATCGCGTCGTTGGCTTGGAAGTTGGAGCCGATGATTATCTGACGAAACCGTTTGGAATGCGGGAATTGGTTGCCCGCTGTCGTGCTTTATTACGCCGTCATCAACAGTTTCAAACGACGCAAACGGTTCCAACGTTGCAGTTTCAAGACGTGACGATATATCCACAAGAATGCCGCGTGACAGTTCGCGGTGAAGTCGTCAATTTCTCACCCAAAGAGTTCAAGCTATTAGAGCTTTTCTTGCGGCATCCCAAGCGGGTCTGGTCACGGGATCAACTGCTAGAGAAAATTTGGGGTCACGATTTTATCGGAGAAAGCAAAACCGTTGATGTACATATTCGCTGGCTAAGAGAAAAGCTGGAACTCGACCCAAGTAATCCTCAGTATTTAGTCACGGTACGGGGCTTCGGCTATCGATTCGGTTAAGCTAAAGGGACATTAACGCGATGTGTGACTTGTAGCTTGGCGGTTGAAACCGCGGCTATACAAGCAAAGTGTGCCTCCGCACACTAACAGTCAAGCCTAGTCAGTCCGCATAGGGCAGACTTTGCTTGTATAGCCGCGAATTCCATTCACCAGGGCACAAGCACATCGCGGAACTCGCCCTCTAGCCCCCTCGCTGCCTGTGTCTGTTCTCTGGTTTCTAGCTGGACTTGCGATCGGGATTCTGCCGTTCACACTCTATCGAGGACAACTCAGTTCCCGTATCAATCATTTAACAAAAGACTTACCCCCCGACGAAGCCGCGATCGATTTGTCGGTGACTTCTCGTTTGTCGATGTTGATGCACCACAATCAAGAACGCCTCGAAGAGTTAGAACGCTCGATCGAGACTTGGAAACAGATTCAAAATCTTTCCCCGATCGCGTATCTCCAAGTTGATGAAGAAAACCAGTTAATTTGGTGCAATCCCGCAGCAGGGGAACTTCTAGGAATTACTCAGGCGGACGATTACGCACCCCGATTATTGCTGGAACTGGTGCGATCGTATGAACTCGATTCGCTAATTGAAAAAGCCCGCGATCGCAATCAGCCTCACCAGCGTGAATGGTTATTTTATTCAATCTCCGCTGATGCTGAAGATCTCTCACAAGCTCGATCGACTCCGATTCGAGGAATCGCTTTTCCTTTGCAAGATGGGGAAGTGGGAGTCTACCTCGAAAATCGTCAAGAAACCGTAAATTTAGCCCAACAGCGCGATCGTTGGATTTCCGATGTCGCGCATGAACTAAGAACACCCCTGACCTCGATTCGGCTCGTCGCTGAAACCTTACAGCCTCGGCTTGAACCCACGAACAGACAATGGATCGATCGCTTACTCAATGAAACGATTCGCCTCAGTCGATTAGTTCAAGATTTGCTTGATCTGAGTCAACTCGATTTGAATCCGTCCCAGCGATTGCGCTTAACTTCCGTGGATCTCGTCAAACTCATTTATTCTGCGTGGCAAAGTCTCGAACCGCTTGCCTGCGAAAAACAAGTTCAGTTTTCCTATAACGGCTTAGAGTCGGTTATTCTCAAAGCCGACGAAGCTCGAATGCACCGCGTCCTTCTGAACCTGCTCGATAACAGTTTGAAATATAGTCCACCTCGTAGCGTCATTCGAGTCGAAACAACATTGCCGGAAAACTCGAAACCGCGAGTCCAAATCGACATCACCGATTCAGGTGAAGGCTTTCCTGAAGACTCGATCGAATATGTCTTTGATCGATTCTACCGAGCAGACCCCTCACGATCGCGTCAAAATCAGGGACAGGAAGCCACTCAGTTGACCAGTGGCAGCGGTTTGGGACTGGCGATCGTGCGCCAAATCGTTGAGGCACATCAAGGCACGGTTCGCGCCCAAAATCATCCTGATGGCGGAGCTTGGCTGCAACTCATTTTACCGATCGAGCGGACTTCATGAATACTTATCGCTCTCTGTCAACGGATTCAGAATTCTGAATCAGCCGATTGTTCCGCCATTTTACTGAATACAGGCTAGTGTAATATTTGTACATATTGGTAGATATACAGTCGCCACTTTTCTGCTTCATCGTTTGTTCACACTCATCCTGAGTCAAGAGTTTATGCCTGAGAGGGTTCAAAAAATTCTTTCGCAATGGGGAATCGCCTCGCGTCGTCAGGCGGAACAGATGATCTTAGAAGGACGAGTGAAATTAAATGGCTCGATCGCAGAATTAGGTCAAAAAGCCGATCCAGAACGCGATCGCGTCGAAGTGGATGGGCAATTGATTCAAATCGTCGATCGTCCAGAATTTCTCTACTTTCTGCTGCACAAACCAGCCGGAGTCGTTTCGACCTGCGACGATCCTCAGAATCGAACGACTGTTCTTGAACTCTTACAAAAGAATTTAAGACAAAGACAAGGACTTCATCCGATCGGTCGATTAGATGTAGAATCGACCGGAGCAATCCTGTTGACGAACGATGGAGAGCTGACTCATTATCTGACTCATCCTCGCCATCACATTCCGAAAACGTATGAGGTCTGGGTCGAAGGAGAAGTGTCACGATCGGTCTTGCAGGAATGGCGCGAAGGCGTTATCTTGGACAACCGAAAAACCTTACCCGCATCGGTGAATGTGTTACGCCGTACTTCATCTAGTACATTACTGCGTGTCATTCTTCGCGAGGGTAGAAATCGGCAGATTCGTCGCGTCGCGGAACAGTTGGGACATCCCGTACTCCAGCTTCACCGCACTGCGATCGGAGAAATTCAACTCCACCCACCGGGCAAGTCCCCGTTACCAGCGGGACAGTACCGCCCACTAGAAGATTCTGAAATTCGTGTACTCAAACAGGGAATGAACCCGGCGTTAGAGAAGTTGCCAGCACAGACGAAGGAGCCGCCCAGATGAAGAAGACCCTCCAAACGAATCGAGAACAAGCAGAACGGCTGGCAGAGTTGGGAAATCAACTCCGCGATCGTCGCGAGAAACAAGAGATTCCGCTCGAAAAAGTGGCAGGGACAACCTGTATTCAACCCCGGCTATTAAGAGCGATCGAACAAGGAAAGATCGAGGATCTTCCTGAACCCGTTTATATTCACAGCTTTATTCGCCAGTACGCAGATGCGATCGGGTTAAACGGGGTGGAATTTGCCAGCGAGTTTCCGACAACAGGCGTGATGGCTTTACCGACGATTCGGACTTCTTGGCGAGCGTTGCCTGGGGCACAATTGCGACCGATGCACTTGTACTTAATGTATATGGTGCTGATTTTCGGGGCGGTGAATGGATTGTCTTATTTTCTGAATCGATCGACTCAAGCTTCCGTTCCAGTGGTGGAATTACAACAGCCCGCTGCGCCTGTTGCTCCGTTGGGTCCGACTCTGCCTGCACAGCAACCTGCCAACACTAAGACCATTTCTCCTGCGCCCGCTTCTAACAAGCCTGTTCGCGTGGGAGTAACGGTTGCTGAGGAGTCTTGGGTGCGGGTGATGGCAGATGACAAAGTGGCGTTTGAGGGTGAATTGCCCAAGGGAACGCAGCGGACTTGGACTGCCGATCGACAAGTGATCGTTCGGGCTGGAAATGCAGGCGGCGTGATTGTTTCGTATAACGAAAGCCAAGCGAAACCTTTGGGACAACCGGGAGAGATTCAAGAGATAGCTTTCCCGCCTGATCCGCAAATGGCTCTAAGATAATAGGCTGTGGGGCGATTTCCGCCCCTTTGTTTTTTGGGATCAAAATGTCAGTCCAGTACGGTTGGTTGGGATCGATCGCGGATTTTCTCGCCTGTTCTCCGAGCGATTGGTTAGCGACACTGCAAGCGAATTACCAAGCGCTCTATCAGATGCGATCGACGGGAACGCAAAACCAGGCTTGGGAAGAATGTGGGGAAATTCTACGATCGCAGTTTGCCAATTTCAGCCGCAAATCCTGGACTTTGATCTTTGAATATGAACTACCCGGTGAAGGTGGACGACGACCGGATTTAATCATTTTGGGATCGGGACAGATCCTCGTTTTCGAGTTCAAGCAGAAATCAACGCTTTCAAATGCCGATTTGGATCAAGTTGCGGCTTATGGGCGAGATCTATCCGAATATCATCAAGCATCGGCAAATCATCCGGTGAGCGCAATTCTGATTCCAACTCGCTACACCAAAGAAAATGCTGTTCGGAATACAGTACAGATTCTCAATCCAACGCAAATCGCAATCTATTTGGAATCACTAAGTGAAACGCAACCGGAGATTGATTCTAATCAATGGGTGAATTCAACTTACGAACCGTTACCGACTGTGATTGCTGCGGCGCGACGAATTTTTCAGCAAGAACCGTTACCGAGTATCAGACGCGCTCAGAGTGCGAAAATTCCTGAGATTTTGGATTATCTGAGGCAAATTGTCGATCGAGCTTCCACCCAAAAAGAACGCCATCTGATTCTAATTACAGGCGTTCCTGGAGCCGGAAAAACGCTCGTCGGTTTACAGTTCGTTTACGACAGCGATCGACCTGCAATTTTCCTTTCTGGCAATCGTCCTTTAATCACCGTTCTTCAGTACGCACTAAAAAGTAAAGCGTTCGTTCGAGAAATTCGGAATTTTTATCTCCAACACGAAGCCCGTCGCCAGTCCGCACCCAGAGAGAACATCATCGTCTTTGATGAAGCTCAACGGGCTTGGGATGCCGATCGTATGTCTGAGAAGTACGGCATTTCGAGTGCGGCTCCGGGCGCAGTTTTACGAATTTGTGAGCGGGTTCCAGATTGGTGTGTGCTGCTTGGCTTGATTGGAGAAGGGCAAACGATTCATGTTGGGGAAGAAGGCGGAATTCAACAATGGAACGAAGGATTAAACGAATCTTGGCAGGTTCATTGTTCGTCTGAGCAAGCACAATGTTTTGATACAACCGTTCACACGAATGATTTGTTGAATCTCACTACGTCTTTGCGATCGCATCTCGCACATGATGTTCAAATCTGGGTTGCCCATGTTCTTAATGGTGAAATCGATCAAGCGCAATCTGTAATCCCTCTTCTGATTCAAGAAGGATTTAATGCTTATCTCACTCGTAATTTAGAAGTAGCAAAGAATTATTGCCGATCGCGTTATCAAGATCAATCCGATAAGCGTTATGGTCTAGTTGCTTCTTCTCGATCGCGCAATTTAGTCAAATACGGTATTCGTAACGACTACATTTCTACTCAGAAACTAAATATTGGTGCTTGGTACATTGATTCACCCGATTCTGAGAATTCTTGCTGTACCTTCGATCGTGTTGTCACCGAATTTAGCTGCCAGGGATTAGAACTCGATTTCCCGATCGTCGGTTGGGGCGATGATTTGATTTGGAAAGACGAAGCTTGGATCACCACCACGCGCCAAAAGAATGTTCGTGATCCGTTACAGCTTCGATTAAATAGTTATCGCGTCTTACTCACCCGTGGGCGAGATGGATTCATCCTCTACGTGCCACCCGAAACCAAAATGGATCGCACCTTTGAAATTTTGCGATCGTCCGGATTATCACTTCTTAGCGATGAAAAGTGATGTCATGAAGCCCAGACTTAATCGGACAAATATCAAAGTGATCTCAGTCAAAACACGGATTGATCTGGGTCACTTCATAAAGCTTTTAACATCACTATACTGACTCCAACCCGTCTTCGCGCAAAACTTTAACCGCGTAAATTCCGAATCGCAGCCAAATCGTGTGTAGTAACGAGTAACCACTTCGCATGATTTAGAACCGCGATGCTAGTAATGCCGTCTCTTCGGTAGTTTCAACGTTTCCTGGAACTCCGAACTCTGTTCCTGAGTCCCAGACCACGGGAACACTAAGCGAAGCAACCGACCGATTTCCACATAGCGCACAGAAAACATGATGCCAGCAACTTCCTTCTACGCTGATGCAGAGTTTGACCCCTCCACCCTGGAGCATTCCCCGATCGCGACAGACTCAGAGTTTGATCCGAGCGAAGATCTTTCAGACCTCGAAGCTGACTTGACGGGACAACCAGGAATGCGCCCCGCTGGACGGAAAACCACTGATCTCGTCAGGCTCTATCTCCAAGAAATCGGGCGCTACCGTCTCCTCGGACGCGATGAAGAAGTCGCTGAGGCACAAAAAGTCCAACGCTACATGAAACTTTTAGAACAGCGTAACGATGCTGCATCCAAGGGAAATGCGTTAATTCGTCAATATGTCGAGTTAATCGATGCCCGCGATCGATTAGTTTCCACTCTGACTCATCGCCCGTCTCTCGAACGCTGGGCAGCCGAAGCCAAAATCGAGGTCGTCAACCTCAAACCGCTATTGGCAGAAGGCAAACAACACTGGGCAAAAGTCGTCAATTTAACGGTCACTGAACTGGATTTAATCCAAAATCAAGGACTTGCAGCCAAAACTCGAATGATTAACGCCAATTTGCGATTAGTCGTTTCGGTCGCGAAGAAATATCAGAATCGCGGTTTAGAACTGCTTGATTTGATTCAAGAAGGCACATTAGGACTAGAACGAGCAGTTGAAAAGTTCGACCCGACAAAAGGCTACCGATTCAGCACTTACGCCTATTGGTGGATTCGTCAGGGCATCACTCGTGCGATCGCAACTCAAAGCCGCACGATTCGCCTTCCGGTTCACATCACCGAAAAACTAAACAAAATTAAGAAAGCTCAACGGAAAATTTCTCAAGAAAAAGGTCGCACTGCTACGATCGAAGATATCGCTCTTGAATTAGAAATGACCCCGCCACAGGTGCGCGAAGTGCTGCTTCGAGTTCCGCGATCGGTGTCCCTCGAAACTAAAGTCGGGAAAGAGCGCGATACCGAACTCGGTGATTTGCTTGAGACTGAAGAGATTACGCCTGAAGAAACCCTCATGCGGGAATCGCTCAGACGAGATTTGATTCAGCTCTTGGCAGATTTAACCGATCGTGAACGAGATGTGATCGAGATGCGATTTGGATTAGGTAGTGACGGGCATCCTTATTCTCTAGCGGAAATCGGACGCGCTTTAGAGTTATCGAGAGAGCGAGTTCGGCAGATTGAAGCGAAAGCTTTGCAGAAATTAAGACAGCCAAAACGCCGAAACCGGGTTCGAGACTATCTTGAGTCGCTTAGTTAGAGGATGTTTCAGGAGGATAAAAAGCGGCTTTGCTGCGTTGCCAGTCCGCCCGGAAATGAATCTCCGGGCTAATGGAGGAAACCCCGCTGAAGCGGGCTAAGAGCGTAATACGGAGTTCTTAGCCCAGTTGAGTGGGCTTCCCCTGATTAGCCCGGAGATTCATTTCCGGGCGGGTGAATGCGATAAACGATGACTTCTCAAACATTCTCTTAGACGGCTAAATTCTTAAAGCAATTGCTTTCCAAACACCCTCTTAGACGGCTAAATTCTTAAAGCAATTGCGGAAGATTCTCAATTGGGTGAACTTATTGCAAGTCGCCTAATTTTTTTGTATGCTATGATTCTCAAGAAAGGAGGCTTTGTTGACAATGCTGAACGCTCCTACTTACACCAGTGCTTCGCTTAAGGCTGAATTGAACGAAAAAGGATGGCGCTTGACCCCTCAGCGTGAAATCATCCTGCAAGTGTTTCAACAACTTCCAGAAGGGCAACATCTGAGTGCTGAAGATCTTTATCATGAACTTCAAGCCAAAGGCGAAGGGATTAGTCTATCGACGATCTATCGCACTTTGAAACTCATGTCGCGGATGGGCATCTTACGCGAACTAGAACTCGCGGAAGGTCATAAACACTATGAAATTAATCAACCTTATCCGCATCATCATCATCACTTAATCTGTGTCCGCTGCAATAAGACGATCGAGTTCAAGAGCGATTCAATTCTTAAAACCGGAACCAAAGCAGCCCAGAAAGAGGGATATCACATTCTGGACTGCCAACTCACGATTCATGCGGTCTGTCCGACCTGTCAGCGATCGTTACTCCCACTCTAGGGCGACCCGAAGATCACACGAGCATTATTCAATCCCCGCGATCGTAGTAATGCTGCCCGACGTTCTGCCGCTTCTGGCGTAGTATAGCTTCCTCCATCGGCATAATTGCCGAGTCGGGACTGTCTTGGCACTGCATCTGGAAGCACGGTTTGAATCCGCGTGAATTCTTCGGCGCTACGGAATGGAATCACCACGACATAGCGGCGAACATCTTGAGGATTTTGACCACCTGCGTTCGGTCCTTCTGCGACTCCAAGTGCTGCCAAAGTCTGACGATCGGCGATTCCAGTGACAGGGAATCCTTGAGATTGTTGGAAACCCGCAACGGCTTGCTGGGTCTGTGTACCGAAATAGCCAGTGATCGGAACTGAGAAGCCCACTCGATTCAGTTGTCGTTGCAATTCGGTGACGCGCTGATTCTGATCGCCGATTTGCAGTTCCCCTGTACCCGGTGTACCTGGAGGCGTTGTGGGAGAAGTGGGTGTACCGGAAAGAATGGCATAGACATCAGCATCCACCACACCTGTTGGAGAGCGACCTGCATCGTTTTGGAGTTGAATGACAGCAGCTTGAGTATCAGGTCCGAACACGCCATCGATCGTGCCGTAGTAATAGCCTCTTGCTTGGAGTTGGGTTTGAACTTCGCGGACTCCAGGACCTCGATCGCCTAACTGTAAGCGATCGCCAAATTGCGCTGAACCCGTTCCTTGTGCAGGACTTCCCAAGCCAAAAGCGCGGTAGGTTTCTGGTCCAACGATTCCATCGGGTGTAATTCCCCGCTGTTGCTGACATTGAAGGACGGCTTCGCGGGTTTGAGGACCAAAAAATCCAGTAGAAGAACCATCAAAACAGCCTAATGCTCTGAGGCGATCTTGTAGCTCGGTGACGGCTGTTCCAGAATCACCTTCTTGTAAAACGAGTTGAGCACTGGCAGACGTGGCAAAGCTCACAATGGCGCATCCTACCATTGCACTCAACAGTTGAATGCTGCGTCTCCTAATGCGCGATCGACGGAATGATTTTGTGGCGAGATGCAGGACTGCGATCGTGTTCATAATTCTTCGAGCAACGTTTTTGAAGGAGAGTACAATAGAAAGTTTTCTCCTAAAAGTATATTACCCAAGAAGAGTTTTACAAGCCTGACCGGACTCGCGGTAGATTCGGTTCATAGAGTCCGGTCTTTAGAACTATGCCAAAAGTAGGAGCGCAGGTGTTACCGATGCGAACTAAAATCCTTTGAAAGATTGATCTCAAAGGTCTGATTTTCGCGTGACTGGTTATGCTCTTTAGTTAGGTATCACTATGGGTTTCCCGAAATCTTCAGATTATTCAGAGTCGATCGATGATCGGGCATCCTCTGAACAGTCTGCAAGTCCAAAGACTGCTTTATCGGTCATCGATGCGGTGGCGCTGATCGTTGGAATTGTGATTGGAGCAGGCATTTTTGAGACTCCTGCTTTAGTCGCATCCAACACAGGCACAAATTTCACCGTTTTACTCGCTTGGATTATCGGTGGAGTTGTTTCTCTGATCGGAGCGCTGTGCTACGCAGAGTTAGCGACGACTTATCCGCATGTGGGCGGGAACTACTATTATTTACAGCGGGCGTATGGAAGCTCGATCGCGTTTCTGTTTGCCTGGGCAAGAATGACGGTCGTGCAAACGGGGTCGATCGCATTACTAGCATTTGTGTTCGGTGATTATGCTTCTGAAATTTTGCCGCTCGGAACCTATTCAGGAGCGATTTATGCAGCGGGTGCGATCGTGCTTTTCACGATCATTAATATCCTTGGACTAAAACAAGGAAAAGGTGCTCAAAACTGGCTCACGGCTGCAAAAGTTCTCGGACTTGTCTTGGTGATCATTGCAGGTCTGACGAGTTCAGGAAGCCCAGTTCCTCAAGCTGCGACTGGATCAGCGCCCATTACGACAAGTTGGGGAATGGCAATGATTTTCGTGCTGCTGTCTTATGGAGGATGGAACGAAGCAGCTTATATTTCGGCTGAAATTCGCAATCCGAATCGTAATATTGCTCGATCGCTCTTTTGGGGAATTGGCATCATTGCAGCGATTTATATTGCGATTAATTTCGCCTATCTTCACGGCTTGGGAGTCAGCGGAATGGCGAACTCGTCAGCGGTGGCGGCAGATTTAATGCGAAATGCGTTTGGTCAGCCTGGAGTGATTTTTATTAGCTTGCTTGTTGCCGTTTCTGCTTTGGGTGCATTAAACGCGACGGTATTGACGGGAGCGCGAACGAACTATGCACTAGGGCAGGATTTCAGCGTGTTCCGATTTATGGGACAGTGGCAAGGCGAGAAGAATTCACCGATTCCAGCCTTGATCGTGCAAGGTGCGATCGCGCTTCTTTTAGTTGCACTTGGAGCATGGAGACGGAAGGGATTTGAAACAATGGTGGAATATACCGCCCCGGTGTTTTGGTTCTTTTTCTTGCTGGTGGGCTTTTCGCTCATCCTCTTTCGCTTTAAGGAGCCGAATCGTCCGAGCGCTTTTAGAGTGCCGTTTTATCCGATCACCCCGATTTTGTTCTGTGGTATTTGTGGATTTTTGCTGTATTCCAGTTTGGTGTATGTCAAAGAGGGCGCGATCGCGGGTGTGATTGTTTTGGCTCTGGGGATTCCGGTTCTGATGTGGCAGCGTCGCGTCGATAGTTAGTTATTGAGGAGAAAATAGAATGATTGTTCGTCCTTTGGTGATAACGGTTGGAATGTTGAGTTTGATGATAGCGGGCTGTTCGTCGTCTCCCACTGCGACAACGGAGGCTCCAACAACAGCTCAAAGTCCTGCAACTCAAGCTCAAAGTCCAACAACGACCCAGAGTCCGGCTCCAGCAACAACGACTCAAAGTCCTACCCCTCAGTTGGATGTGCCTTATGTGCCAACACCAGAACCCGTCGTGGATGCGATGCTGAAGGTGGCGAAGGTTGGAAAGAATGATGTGCTGCTGGATCTTGGCAGTGGAGATGGACGAATTCCAATTACCGCAGCAAAGCGATTTGGAACGAGAGGATTTGGCGTAGATATTGATCCGGAGCGGATTAAGGAAGCGAATGCGAATGCTAAGAAAGAAGGTGTCACGGATTTAGTGCAGTTCGCACAGCAAGATTTGTTCAAGACGGATTTGACGAAGGCAACGGTAATTACGTTGTACTTGCTGCCGCGCATCAATCTTCAATTACGTCCACAATTGTTGAAGCTGAAACCGGGAACGCGGATTGTGTCTCATGCGTTTGATATGGGCGATTGGAAGCCGGATCAAGTGGTGAGCGTGAATGGAACGAATGTTTATTTTTGGACAGTTCCAGAGACAATTCCGCCAAATCTGAAGAACTAGAGCAGTTCTTGGGGCAGATGAGGAGACCTGCCCCACGTTTTTTATGCTGAGACTTCATAGTTCACAGTTCCAAGCCAGGGTGCTTGCGGTTGTTGATACGGCTTGAAATTCAAAGGTGTAAGGTTGCCTTTTCTGATGAGATGCGACATAAAGTGCAGTGAACCTTGAAGTAGATCAGCGCTGAGTAGCTCTCGATCGGGAGTCGATCGTAGTTTTTGAGTAAACGATTTCATCATTTTTTTCAGCGCTCCAGCATTCTGCGAGAGTTCCAGATAAGCAAAAGTCGTATTCCGAATTTCTGCTTCTAGCTTGGCAGGATTCGTTAGCGTTTGATTCTCGAAAATGCCATTGAAACGTCGCTGAATAAAGGTTCTTACGTGTTCAGAATACGGCTTCGTATGATACTGCTGTATCGCTTCAGATAAGCGAATTTCCTTGTTTTTATTGATGGTTTCGCTGACTGTCCAAGCGGCGATATTCGCTGAATGATCCGAATCGGATGCAAATCGATCGAGAGCTTCTCTCAGCGATTTCAAATTACCAGGCTTAGAACGAAAAAGCTCGATCGCTGATCCAATATCTCCCGCCCAAGAAGTGTAGTCTCCTGTCCAGCGAGTAAAGTCCGACCATTGCAATCCAGGCTGATCGATTTGATCAGACAGCGCTGCGATGAAATGTCCAAAATCCGTCATTTCGCCTGCAAATAAAAGCTCTTGGTCTAACTTTGCTTCAATAAACGGTTGCTCAAATCCAGTCACGATCGACCAAGGTTTCGTCGTATAGCTTGGCTTAGTATAACCACGTAATCGATTCGTGATTTCGTAAACTGAAGCATCCGGATGGGATTGTTCAAAACTCTGAATAAATTGCAGAACGCCTGAGAAGTCCATCATAAGATTTGCCAAAAAAATACTGTGCCCACATTAGACACAGCATCGAATGAAGATACTACGGAATGGATTTTTTGGATAAATCATGGTGCCTGGGCGAATATAGCCATACTTATTTCAGTTGGGACACTTCTAGAAAGCCCCCTAGCCCCCAAGTTTGGGAGAGTCTTAAGCCCCCAAACCCCCAAGTTTGGGGGCGACTTCGAGGATGTCCTAATCTAAACTTCTACAAACGATCACAAGAAATAAGCGGTAGCGCTGGAAGCTCAGTCACTTCAGTGCTGAGAGGAAAGCGCACACGAGCGGTTTTAACCGCCGTCATTTTTCCGAGGCAGTCGCTTAATGTAGTCTCGCAAAACCTCAGCAGGAGACACCTGCTTTGATTCTGCGTAGTCTTTGAGTCGCTGGAACTCTTCATCAGATAACCTTAAATTGAATACATTCTGTCTTACCATCGTAGTAGAAATAAACTACGATAATTATATGCCGAAATTGGATAGGGCACTGTCAGCTACGCAGTAAACAGCTTCTCCAGTAGGCAAGTATCAACGAGTGATACGCAAACCGTAGCAAACGGGGCTGTCCCAGAATTGCCTGGGTTGTAGAAACAGACTTTATCTTGCGAAACAAGTCGAGTGCTTGCATGAGATTTGGAGTAGGGGTAGGGCGCGTGTAAGCCAGCCTGGAGGCTCAAACTTGATATCAGTCCCGCAGCAATGCGAAGGGATGTCGATGTTTAGGGCTACTGAAAATTTCCGTATCTGGAGCGAGAGGCTAAAAGCACCCGCGTCTTCAGACCGGGGATAAGCTTACTAAATTTCGTAGTGCCACGTTGCATCAGGGTGCAACAGGGTCAAATGATTGGGCAATCGCTGAACTAAGCCTTGTTGCTCAAACTGCTTCAGAACACGGGTAATCGTCACGCGAGTCGTTCCGAGTAGGTCTGCTAAATCCTGGTGAGTCAGTCGCAGATCAATCAAATGACCTTTGCTGACTTTGCGCCCAAACTTCTTTGAAAGCCAAGTGAGCAGTTTTAACAACATCTCTTCGACTCGGCGATGACTGCGAATCAGCATGAATTCTTCAGCTTGTTGCACTCGTGCTAGAAGTTGCACGGGGTCAGGGAACCATTCATCGGCAGAAAGTGGAGTCGCTTCAACCTCAGTTAAACACTCGATTTGGTAAGGCTCGATCGCGGATAGGTAAGTTCCAACCCAGTCACCCACACCACACAATCCCAAAGTAACGGTCGAACCATCTTCGAGCCAAGTTACCATTCGCACCACACCCGACTCAATTCGCCAGAGTGCAGTGTGTCGGAGTGGAATTGTCGATCGACGTTTAAAAGATCGAACTTCGGGCAGCGATCGAGAAACGACTGTGGAGTGCATGGCGACCCTTGTATCAGTGAAAAAGTTAGCGATCGTACTTGGTATTGCATTGTTGTATTCCGACGGCTTAGAACCGCGATCGAGAAATTAAGCTCGATCGCGGTTTAATCTGACTTATTGTTTTGCAGCAGCTAACGTTTGATCAAACACACCACCATCTTCAAAGAATTTCTTCTGAACTTCGTCCCAGCCCCCGAAATCTTTGATTGATGCCAGGGTCTTCACTGGAGGTAGTTTCGCTGTATCTGCTTTGGTTCCAGCAGCAACACTATCCAACGGACGATATCCTAGTTTCAAGAATTCTGCTTGAGCTTCTGGTGTGAATAGGTACTTCACAAACGCTTCAGCAACTTCGCGGGTTCCATGCTTATCCACGTTCTTGTCAATTACAGAAATGGGAGTATCGATCGAGATATTCGTTTCTGGAACAACATACTCCAGCTTTTCGCCCTTTTGCTGTGCCAAAATTACTTCATTCTCATAGTTGATCAGCGCATCACCCTGACCTTGTTTGGAGAACGCATCGGTCGATTCACGAGCATCTTTAGCGAGAACTGCAACGTTTCTGTATGCTCTAGCGACAAACTCTTTGGCTTTGGCTTCGTCGTTATTGTTGCGTCTGAGCGCATCATTCCACAATACGAGATAGTTCCAACGTGCTCCACCAGAGGTTTTTGGATCAGCCGTGACCCATTTCACATCATCGCGGGTCAGATCTTCCAAGGTTTTAATGTTTTTGGGATTACCTGGACGAACCACGATCGCGGCAACTGTTTTCGCAACGGTTCCATTGTTAGGAGTTTTTGTGTCCCAATCTGCATTCACCAGTCCCGCTTTCACCAGTTTTCCAGTATCGGCTGCCAATGCGAGGTGAGCGACATCGGCTTCTAAACCGTCAATAATGGCGCGAGTCTGAGATCCCGATCCGCCGTAGCTCTGTTTGAAGGTGACGTTTTGACCTTTATCTCTTTTCCACTGCTCAACAAACTTGGGAATGATGGCATCATGGGCAGCTTTGGGAATTGCATAAGCTACGAGCGTTAGTTCCACATCTTTAGTTGGATTAGAAACCGGGCTTGCTCCTCCTCCAGCGGTGGGCGTTGAAGCGTTGTCGCCACTGCTGCACGCTGCGATCGTTAAACTCAGTGTCGCTCCGATCACAAATAGAGACAAAAACTTTCTGACCGATCTTGGATGAAATAGGGATTGAACTGCTCGGATCACTGATTCCAAAGCGTTATAGCGCCAAAACTTCATTGCGTTCTCCTTGTATTCTACGGTTCGTCACTCGAATTACCGTATTTTCTCAACCCACATCGTATCGGGGAATATTGAAATTCGCAATAGGTATCTGCAATTTCTCGCTCGGATTATAGGAGTTTCGCGATCGCATCCAGTCCCAAATCGATCTTCTAAAATGATCGGTAGTTCTTCAGACGTACAAGTATGCTTTCGACGTTTGTGATTACGCTACGGGAAGGGGTAGAAGCTGCGCTAGTGGTCGGGATTGTGCTGGCGTATTTGAGCAAGGCAGGTCGATCGAGTCTCAATCCTTGGGTTTATGGCGGGATTGTTTCCGGCATTGTTGCGAGTGTTGCTGTTGGGATTGTGTTTATCTGGACATTGGGCAGTTTAGAAGCTTCTAATCAGGTTTATGCACCTGTGTTCAAACCGCTGCTAGAAGCGATTTTTGGATTAGTCGCGATCGCGCTTTTAAGTTGGATGCTGATCTGGATGACGAAGCAAGCGAAATCCCTTAAAGGTGAAGTCGAACGCGAAATTGATCAAGCAATGCAGACGAATGCAGCTTGGGGCGTATTTGGATTGATCTTCTTTGCGGTGCTGCGAGAAGGATTTGAAACGGTGGTGTTTATTGCGGCACAGTTTCAGCAAGGATGGTCGCCTGTCATTGGTGCAATTGGCGGATTAACAGGCGCGATCGTCATTGGGATTTTATTGTTCAAACTCGGTGTACAGATCAATCTGAAACAGTTCTTTCAAGTGATGGGAGTGTTCCTGTTATTGATTGTCTCTGGCTTAGTGATTGGTGTGTTAGTTCACTTTGATAAAAGCTTCGCAATCCTGTCTCAGTTAAATCCTGAGTTTGCGAGTCTCTGTATTTCTGAGCCGAATTCTTGCTTTCTTGGCAGCTTGATTTGGGATGCTTCTAAAGTGCTACCGCAGAAACAATTTCCAGGTGTAATTTTACATACACTGTTTGGATATGTCGATCGCTTATATTGGCTCGAAGCGATCGCATATCTAATCTTCTTATTTACAGTCGGTAGCTTGTATCTCCAAAGCTTGAATCCAACTAAGGAACCAGCACAGAAAGCGCTTTCGGAACAACCTTAAAATGTGCAGGTGTGGTGGTCGTAATTTCGCCATCGGTGTTAATGGACTTCGCTTTCTTCACATACACAAAAATCTCCTTCCCTTGCCAAGACTGAACCCAGCGAGATTTTGTGTGTGTTCCTCGTCTCAGAGCAGGAAGCGCTAACGCCATCTGCCACCAATGATCAATTTCGAGACTGTAGAGATCCAAGCGTTCATCATCGATCGCAGCATCTTCCGCGACTGCCATTCCGCCCCCGTAGTAGCGACCATTTCCAACTGCAATTTGAACGGTTTTCACTTTCTGCGATCGACCATCACAAACAATCTCAGCTTTGAATCTGCGCGACTTCCACAACACTTGGAATGCAGTCGTCGCATACGCCAACACACCCCAGCGTTTTTTTGCGGTCTTCGTTAAACCGCGAGTAATTTGAACACTTAATCCTAAGCTTGCAACATTGAAAAAATACTTACCATTCACCCAACCGAGATCAATCTTTTGAATCTTACCGTTTGCAATTACCTGACAAGCTTCGGGCAATGTTACTGGAAGCCCAAGCGTTCTGGCTAAATCGTTCGCAGTTCCGAGGGGCAAAATTCCGAGTGGCAAACCTGTTTCAACTAATCCTTCAACCGCTGCATTCAGGGTTCCATCTCCGCCGCCAACAATCACGAAATCGACACGATCGCGGTTTTCTCGAATCGTTTGGGGCAACAATGCGGGTCGATCGATTGGAGCTTCGATCAGTTCTAATCCCAAAGCTTCTAGCTGATGAATTGCTGCCTCAAGTTGATCATGACCTTTACGAGCATTGCGATTGACGAGGAGTAGCGCACGATTAGACATAAGAAGAAAAATATCGGGAACAAATGCCGCAATCTTAACGGATATTGAGGTTTCTCGCCTATGTCTATAGCATTGAATCGAACGATAAGTAAATGATGAATTCCGGTTTCCTACCACAGATAGATGAATTCTTAAAACAAAACTTACAAGTATCCTCTATGACAAAAAGCTCGAATATGTTCGTAGAAGATATCTCAATTAGATCAAGGGCTACAGGCTGCTTTTTGTTTGGTTTGATGGCTTCAATTAGATGAACGATTGACTAGATTCTATTCATCTGTGGTGTGAGATACCCTCTATGCTAAATAAATTAGGAAACTCTGCGATCACATTTAGCACGATCACGCTTTGTACAACAGTTTTCAATTCCAGTGCATTCGCGATCGATCCGTTAGAACTTTCTGATCCGACGATCGAACAAGTCACTTCAGTTTCCCAATTAACCGATGTTCGTCCCACGGATTGGGCATTTCAAGCTCTGCAATCCTTAGTCGAACGCTATGGCTGTATCGCAGGCTATCCAGACCGAACTTATCGTGGCAATCGTGCTTTAACGCGGTTTGAATTTGCGGCGGGATTGAATGCTTGTCTCGATCGAGTCAATGAACTGATCGCAGCTTCCACCGCAGATTTAGTGAAAAAAGAAGACTTAGCAACCCTGCAAAAGCTTCAAGAACAATTTGCAGCCGAACTAGCAACAATTCGCGGTCGAGTGGATGCGTTAGAAGCCCGAACGACCACTTTAGAGAGACAACAGTTTTCAACAACTACAAAGCTCGGCGTTGAGTTGGTTACTTACTTAGCAGATGCGTTTGGACGCAATGCGAGTGATGCCAATAATACGAATTTTGGGTATCGATTGCGATTTGATTTTGACACAAGCTTTTCTGGTGAAGACCGCCTTAGAGTTCGGCTCCAATCGACCAACCTGCGACGGCTCGATACTGCGACTAATTTTCCGGTGGGGTTAGCAGGCGGAACGGATGAATCGAGATTTCTAGCAACCAGCGTTTCGCAAAATGGTGAAATCACGCTGAATCGCTTGCAGTATCGGTTCCCAGTTGGGGAAAGGTTAACGGTTTACCTTGATGCGAACTCGATCGATCCCACGATCGTCACTGATCCGATCACGCCGTTTAATGATCAAGTGATTGGTGCGCCCTCGAACTTTGGTCAAGTCAATCCGGTTTATTTCCCGATCGGGAATCGGGCTGGACTTGCTGCAAATTTCCGAGTTTCACCAGCAATTAGCTTTGACTTTGGATACTACGGCGAAGATTCAACGATCGGCGGACCGAATTTTCCAAATAGCAGATCTGGTCTTTTCAACGGCGGTTACAGTGCTTGGGGACAACTCGTTTACAGCGCTGGATCGCTCAAATTCGGCTTGCTCTATGTCAATAGCTATTCTGTGGTAAATGGTGTTGATACGTTAGCTGGAAGCAATCCCGCAAAAGTGATCGGAGCGGGTCCGGTGATTGGAAATTCTTACGGGTTCCAGTTTAACTATCGAATTTCACCGCGATTTGAATTAGGTGGATGGCTTGGATATACGGCGGCTCGTGCGTTGGGAGATGGCACAAAAGGTGATGCAAGCGTTTGGAACTATGCGGTTAACTTAGCGTTTCCTGACCTTGGCAAGAAAGGGAACTTGGGCGGAATCCTCTTTGGAATGCAGCCGAGATTAACAGGCACGAGCAATGATAATCTGGCGCAAGCGATCGGGCTTCCGGCTGGACAACGCAGCGATCGAGATACGGGCTATCACATCGAAGCTTTTTACCGCTATCAATTCACCGACAACGTTTCGATCACGCCTGGAATTATTTGGCTCACGGCTCCAAACCACGATAGTCGAAATCCTGATGTGGTGATTGGTGTGATTCGTACTACTTTCGTTTTCTAAAATCTATCGATCGTGGTAGTTGTCAAAATTCCCTGCGCTATTCTAAATCTATTTCTATGTTGATGAGGACTTCAAGATGAAGCGACGAAAGGTAATTCTAGGCGGATTGTGTTTTGCCTCTCTTGCAACGACGGCTGCCTGTGGTGGTGGGGGGCAGTCGGGTGGCAATCAAGCTGGAGATAGCAAAACACTCACGATGCTGACATCACCAGACTATCCACCCTACGGATTTTATCAAACCTCTGGAGGTGAACGTAAGATCGTTGGATTTGACATTGATATTGCGAACTATATTGCAAAAGAATTGGGCTATCAATTGAGAGTTCAAGAGTCCGATTTTAACGGGTTGATTCCAGCACTTCAGGCGAATCGCGCCGATTTTGTAATGGCGGGAATGACCCCAACCGATGAGCGCAAAAAGAACGTTGATTTTTCTAATATCTACTTCCAGGCGCAAAATACGATCGTGGCTCTCAAAGGGAGCAATCTTGTGAAAGCCGAGAATCTTGCTGGAAAACGAGTCGGGGTTCAACTGGGTTC
The DNA here is from genome assembly GCF_050565645.1 of Leptolyngbya sp. AN10. NCBI lineage: Bacteria > Bacillati > Cyanobacteriota > Cyanophyceae > Leptolyngbyales > Leptolyngbyaceae > Leptolyngbya > Leptolyngbya sp. AN10. The sequence continues at coordinate 93,155 of NZ_JBNXVP010000020.1, read as the reverse complement.
GATTCAGGAAGGCGATTTGAAGAAGATTGCGGAAAAGGTACAAGGAATTCAGGTGAAAACATTGAACCGTGTGCCGGAAATCATTCAAGAGATCAAAGCCAAGCGAATTGATGCAGCGATTATCGAGGATACGGTGGTCAAAGGATTTGCACAGGCGAATGCGGATTTGGAATATAACGTGATTCCATCTGAAGGACCATCGGGAAGCGCGATCGCATTTCCAAAAGGATCGCCCCGTGTTGCAGAATTCAACGGAGTTTTGGACAAAATGAAAGCAAACGGAGAACTCGATCGATTAGCAAAACAATGGTTTGCCACGACGATTCCAGCCTCTCCCGCAGCGTCTCCTTCTCCCACGGCTTCCCCTTCGCCATCTCCCACCAACTAATCTGCTAAAGATATGAATCTAGATTTTTCTCGTATCTTTTCGGATATTCCTTTTATTCTCGCAGGTGTTCCACAAACTTTATTATTCACGTTTGCCTCTGTATTCCTCGGTTTGATACTCGGAACGGTACTGTCTCTATTTAAGATTTCTGGAATCAAACCACTGGTCTGGTTTGCTCTAGCATATACTTCGATTTTCAGAGGAACTCCGTTACTGTTGCAGCTATCGTTGGTCTATTTCGCAACTCCGCAATTGATTGGATATGATATCACTGCATTACAAGCAGGCGTACTTACGTTTAGTCTGAATTCTGCCGCGTATATGTCCGAAACAATTCGCGCTGGTATTCAAGCCGTCGATAAGGGACAAACTGAAGCAGCGATGTCTTTAGGAGTTCCTTATCCGTTGTTGATGTGGGATGTGGTATTGCCGCAAGCATTGAGAAATATTTTGCCAGCGTTAGTAAACGAAACCATTTCGCTGTTAAAAGATTCGTCGCTTGTTTCAACGATCGGTGTGGTGGAGATTCTTCGGAGTGCCCAAATTGTTGGCGCAAATAAGTTTATTTATTTTGAGCCGCTGATTTTTGCTGGGTTACTTTATTACGTTTTGGTAATGGCATTGACTTTCTTAGCATCCATTCTTGAAAAGAGGTTAAAACGCAGTGACTAACGTTGTTTTACGAACAGAATTTCTCGCCAAATCTTTTGGGAGTTTGAAGGTTTTAGATGATATTTCAACTGAGATTCGACGCGGTGAAGTGGTTGCGATTCTGGGTCCTTCGGGGTCTGGAAAATCTACGTTTCTACGCTGTATGAATTTGCTCGAACGCCCGACGCGCGGACGAGTTTATTTCAACGATGTAGATATCACCACACCGAAAACAGATATTGCAAAAGTGCGTGAAAAATTGGGGATGGTGTTTCAGCATTTCAATTTGTTTCCACACATGACGACGCTGAAAAACGTGACGTATGCGCCGATGAAATTGAAAGGAATGAGTCACGCTCAAGCTGAAGAAAAGGGCAGAGAGTTATTAACTAAAGTCGGTCTGGGTGAAAAGTGTGATACTTATCCGTCGCGCCTTTCTGGGGGACAAAAACAACGAGTTGCGATCGCTCGTGCTTTAGCAATGGAACCCGAAGTCATCCTTTTCGATGAACCCACTTCTGCGCTCGATCCTGAAACCGTGAAAGAAGTGCTCGAAGTGATGAAAGCTCTGGCGAAAACTGGGATCACAATGGCGATCGTGACTCATGAAATGGGGTTTGCTCGTGAAGTTGCCGATCGTATTCTTTTTTTAGATCAAGGCAAACTCGCAGAAGACGCGCCACCCAACGAATTTTTCGGAAACCCAAAATGCGCTCGTGCCCAACAGTTTCTAGAAAAAATGCTGTAGTTTCGTCTTGATTTCACGAGGATAGATTAACCAAACACGCTGTACGGTCTGAGTTAATGTTTGTACCATAGCTGAAAGTTCTCCAATTTCTCGGAGTCCGATCGTGGTTTGAATATTAATTCCTCGATCGTACAGCGTGTAACCCCGACTCACGGCAATTCTCAAGCCACAATAGATCTCCGGATCGAATCCAAGTTGCTTTGTCCAAAGTTGTACTTTTTCGAGTAGCTTTTTGCGATCGCTTTCCGACACATGAGAGATGTCTAAAGCTTTGAGCAAGTCCCGATCGAGAAATCTCCGCGACAAATCCGATAAAATTTCATCTCCATGATTTTGCCACTGCTGCAAATGATAGATAAACGTGCCGTCATCAGTTGCTAAATATTGCGCTAAATCAATTTCGTTATTAATCCAAGCTTTGACATTCTCATCAGCATACAAACCTCCCAGTTCTAATTGATGTTTTGCTTGCTGAAATATCTTTAACAAAACCCAAGTTGCTGCTACATTTTTACGATGGTTGTACACCTGCGAATACATAAAGAAGCGCACGATCAAATAATGCTCGATCGCTGCCATTCCTTTACGTGCGACGACTAATTGCTGAGTGACCGGATCGTATCGCATTGCCATGAGAATTCGATCGAGATCAATCCGTCCGTAAGAAGCTCCAGTAAAGTAACTATCGCGCATCAAATAATCGAGTCGATCGCAATCCAACTGACTTGACACTAATTGCGAAATTAATGGAATTGGATGCTTCTTCAAAAACACCGCTTCAATTTGATCAATCAAATCGGGCGAATGTCGATCGAGCAATTCCCGAATCGGCTTTGATTCTCGCAAAATCCGCCGCGTCCAAACTTCATGATCGCTACCAAAAATCTCTTCAGCGGTGTGACTAAACGCGCCATGTCCAATGTCATGCAACAATGCCGCACAGAGTAAAACCGTTCGATGCGGTAACAATTGCGGATAGTCCCGCGCAATTCGATCGAATGCCCGTCGCGCCACTGCCATCACACCGAGCGAATGCGTAAATCTTGATCCTTCTGCTCCATGAAAGGTCAAACTCGCAGGTCCCAACTGTCGAATCCGCCGCAATCTTTGAAAGGCTGGCGTATCGATTAATTGGATCAGAAGTGACTCAGTTGGATCGCCAGAATTTAGCGCGATCGCTCCATGTAACGGATCGTGATAGACACGCTCAAAATTCACTTGGCTCCTGCAACTAGAGAGTTTTCGGATAGCTCCTCGATCGCAGCTTGGTATTGTGTATCAGATGGCGTTCCCAATTGCTCGATCGTCATTCCTGGATCAAGCGAAACCGAGCGATCGGGCTGGATTCCCAAACGATTAATGTCGGTATGATTTGGCGTTTCGTACTTTGCTACCGTCACCGCTAATCCCGCACCATCAGATAAATCAAACAGCGATTGAATCAAGCCTTTCCCAAACGTTTTCTCACCGATAATCGTTGCCCGTCCATTATCCTGAAGCGCTCCCGCTAAAATCTCACTCGCACTCGCTGTTCCTTGATTTACTAGAACCATGAGCGGATCTTGCGTTAGAGCCTTTCCGGTTGCTTCAAAACTTCCGATCGTGCCCTGCCGATTCACGGTGTAGACGATTTCGCCTTCGTCAATCCAAAGCCGCGCAATCTCAATTCCAGCATTCAGCAAGCCGCCTGGATTGTTTCGCAAATCGAGAATATAACGATCGGCTCCATCGCGTTCAAATTTCGCGATCGCATGAGCCACTTCCATCGTTGCATTCGCATTAAACTGACTCAACCGCAAGTAACCCACTTTCGAGCCGTCTGCTTGTGAACGTAACTCAGCAAAGACCGGATTCACCTCGATTCGATCGCGTACCAGATCAAAATCCCGCTCGAATCCTTCTTCTCGTGCGATCGTCAAAGTGACATGACTTCCCACCACGCCGCGCATTCTGTCTGCCGCTTCGTCGAGGCTTAATCCCTCAGTCGAGACTTCATCAATTTTGAGAATCGTATCGCCCGCAAGAATGCCAGATTTTGCAGCGGGAGAACCGACGATCGGCGAAATCACCTTCAACCGCTTCGTCTCCATATCCAGCGCAATCTGCAACCCTACTCCGGTCAATTCCCCTGACGTACTCGTTTGCAAACTCTTATATTGATCCGGCTTTAACAATCGGGTAAACGGATCATCCAGCACAGCCAACATCTGAGAAATCGCGCCATAAGTCGATTCTCGATTTGGTAACGATTGCTTCAAATATTTCTCACGAATCGCCCACCAATTTCGATGATTGAAAGTCGGATCGACGTAGGCTCGATCGATAATCCGCCAAACCTCGTTAATCAATTTCTGCTCTTCGGTGAGCGCCTTAGCGGGGGCTGCCAGAAATAGGAGTGCAGCCGCGATCGATAACCCAATCACCGTCAGTGAGCGAAGCCAAGTAAGTCGTTTTCCCATAGCGATCGATATTAACGCTAAATCAGGCAATTTGATGCAGTCAAGCCACTCAAGATCATCAGTATGATTCACTTTGCCAGAGAAGCCCGATTCTGACAAAAGTTTTGTCGAACGAAATTATTCTTTACAAAGACTTAAGTTAACGAGTCGAACCCAGAACCCTTGAGAAATCAGCAAAACCCCTGATAAATTGGCTCTTTCCACGCGAAAATCTGTCCTTGGGATATGTTACATTTTTTATGAACAGCAATCATTTTTAGGAACGCTTGCTTTATGGCAAATGTGTATGACTGGTTCGATGAGCGCCTGGAAATCGGAGCGCTTGCCGAAGACGTAACCAGCAAGTACGTGCCTCCCCATGTCAACATCTTCTATTGCTTGGGCGGCATCACGCTGGTCTGCTTTTTAATCCAGTTCGCGACTGGATTTGCAATGACTTTTTACTATAAGCCAACCGTTGCCGAAGCATTCTCCTCCGTTCAGTACATCATGAACGAAGTGAACTTTGGCTGGCTGATTCGCTCCATCCATCGCTGGTCTGCCAGCATGATGGTGTTGATGATGATTCTGCACGTGTTCCGCGTTTATCTCACTGGCGGTTTCAAAAAGCCCCGTGAGTTGACCTGGGTAACGGGTGTAGTCTTGGCAGTAATCACCGTTTCTTTCGGTGTGACTGGATACTCCCTGCCTTGGGATCAGGTCGGCTACTGGGCGGTGAAAATCGTTTCTGGTGTCCCTGAAGCCATCCCAGTTGTGGGAACGCTGATTGCAGACTTGCTGAGAGGCGGCGCAAGCGTCGGTCAATCGACCCTCACCCGCTACTACAGCGCACATACTTTCGTCTTGCCCTGGTTGATCGCCGTCTTCATGCTGGCGCACTTCCTGATGATTCGGAAGCAAGGAATTTCTGGTCCGTTATAAGGATGTTTGGATTTTAGATCTCAAGTAAGATAAATCTAAAATCCAAACTTTTTTGCTGATCTCTAGAGTTAAGGAGAGCCTCCGTTAAATGGCAACCATCAAGAAGCCGGATCTCAGCGATCCTCAATTGCGTGCGAAGTTGGCGAAAGGCATGGGTCACAATTATTACGGTGAACCTGCTTGGCCCAACGATTTGCTTTATATCTTCCCGGTCGTGATTTTAGGCACGATCGCGCTTTGTGTCGGTTTGGCAGTGCTCGATCCTGCAATGAATGGTGAGCCTGCGAATCCGTTCGCAACTCCGCTCGAAATTCTGCCTGAGTGGTATCTGTATCCTGTGTTCAACATTCTCCGCCTCGTGCCGAACAAGCTCTTGGGTGTGGTGTTGATGGGTTCAGTTCCTCTAGGCTTGATCGCCGTTCCGTTCATCGAGAACGTGAACAAGTTCCAAAACCCCTTCCGTCGTCCTGTGGCGATGGCAGTGTTCTTGTTTGGAACGTTTGTCACGATGTGGCTCGGAATTGGTGCAATCTTCCCGGTGAGCCAAGGCTTGACCCTCGGTTTGTTCTAAGGTTGATTTGAAATAGAAATTTGATGCCTGCTGGGTGGCTTGAGGAGATTCGAGCGATCGAGCAGGCATTCTCTTTAAAGGAATTTCTGATGGTTCACTCTGCGAGGCTTTTCAACCTCTGAAGAATGTCTAGAGTTGGAAGCAGGGGCAGAATTTAGAAGTCATTATGATGCAGGAATCATTACACCCAAGCTGAGTGGAACTGTAAATCATAATTCCATTTGTGGGAATTGCTGTTGCCTTCTGAATTTGGCACTGAGGAACCAAGACTATAAAGTTTTTGCGCTCGATATCAAGCTCTGGCTTCCAACCTTTCAAAAATTCCGGTATCCGAATTTGATGGTGATTGCTAGAAAGCCAAAGTTTTGCAGGAATTACCCGCTGATACTCGCATCCTGGGAGATATCAAAACTCACAGAATCAGGGACTTTAAATGTAATACTCGTCGAGAATCTGAAGCAGGTCGCCCCAATCAACATAGGAAGTATTCTGGGTTTTAATGAATGGCGCGGCGGCGAGTGCGGCGTTCTGATTGATGTCGATTTGCTCGTAACCAATAATTTCATCATTCACAAATGAATTGCGCCAGTCCTGGGATGACCCGGTTTCTTGGAAGGTCAGACGATTTAACTGGTCTTCTGTATAAATAGAGCGCGGCGAGGTTGTGTAGGTTTGATACTCTCAGATTACAGACGGAGTCACAGCAATCGTTTGACCAATTGACCTGTATTGACCTCTGATTTGGAAGAAAGAATTTTACTATGGCAAATCGGGCGAAGTGTGTTCGAGTTGGGTGAAATGTTGCTAATCAGCTAAGTTCGGTTAACCTTTGGATGCTTGGCGGTTAGAAACCGCAGCTATACAAACAAAGTGCGCCGCCGCGCACTAACCACTAATTCCATTCGCCACGGCACTCATCTTAATCACACGTTAATCACAGTTCGATCGTGATGAGGATCACCTGATATATCAAGCTTTGACAAAGTGATGCGGGAACTCTGGAGGCATTGTTCCTGATGAATTTATCAAAGTATGGCTTCTACTTGGAGCGCCATTGCTCAACCGACGGATTTAATTGCCTCCAATTTTGCCACAGGTGAAACGAATTGGTTCGCGATCGCAGAAAATCGCATTATCAATCGTGCTTCCCTTCCTATTTCTGATCCGAATCTTCAAGTTGTTGATATTTACGATTACGATCGTGATGGTCGGTCTGATTTGCTTTGGAACGATCGACGTGATAATTCCCTGTTCTTTTCAAATGGTCAGCGTCTGCATACTCTGAATGATTTGAACTGGCAGATTCAGAGAGTTGGAGATTTTGATCGAGACAACGATCGAGATATTCTTTGGCGCAATCAAAGCACCGGACAGATTGCACTTTGGCAATTAAACGGAATGCAAACAGAAACCGGGCAAATTCTCACATCGGTCGATCGGGGCTGGAAAATTGCTGATGTCCAGGACTATGACAGCGATGGCGATTTAGATCTGTTGTGGCGGCACGATCGCTCTGGTGAGAATGTGTTCTGGCAGATGAATGGAACCGCGATCGAGCGTGGATTTGCGATCGCATCTGTGCCCGATCCAAATTGGAAAATGATCGGGAGTGGCGACTTTAATGGCGATCAAAAGTTCGATCTGTTCTGGCAGCATCACCAATCCGGACAGATTGTCATTTGGCAAATGAATGGAATGAGCATCGAGCAAGGAACCCCTTTGTCGATCGCGGTTGATTCAAGCTGGCAAGTCAAAGGCATTCACGATTACAACCAAGATGGAACAGACGATGTTCTCTGGCAGCACGTTCAATCTGGAATGATTCAATACTGGGAAATGACTGGATCGCAACCTCAGCGATCGACCTTCCCAGCAACCTTCAATAATTGGCAAATTCAATCATTCAAACAATCAGAATTCATAACAAAGATACCAACATACAATTCAAATTCTGGCTACGGAATTGTGAACGCTGGAATTGCAGTTGCGGCAGCGATCGGACAAGCTCCATTTGCTCAAGTTCAAAATACTTCCTGGGCACTGGATATGATGAATATTCCAGAAGTTTGGGCGCGTGGATATACAGGTCAAGGAATTACGATCGCAGTCATCGATTCTGGCATTGATTTAACCCATTCGGATCTTCGATCGAATCTCTGGACGAATTCACGAGAAATTGCTGGCAATGGAGTAGACGACGATCGGAATGGTTTTACCGATGATATTTACGGCTGGAATTTCAGCTTAAACAATAACGATGTTTCTCCCTCCAGCGCACACGGAACCGCAGTCAGTGGAATTATCACAGCCGCACGAAACGAGTTTGGAATCACAGGAGTCGCTTACAATTCCAAACTCATGCCAATCCGTGTGACGAATGCCCAAGATAACTGGAACGGTAATTTAGCCAATGCAATTCGATACGCTGTAGATAACGGTGCGAGAGTCATTAATTTATCGCTATGGTGGACAGATTCCCCACAGTTAAGAGATGCACTCGCGTATGCTGCTAGTCGCAATGTGATTACCGTAAAAGCTGCATTAAATGAAGGCGCATCACAGCCGAGTAATCCGGCTCGATATGCGACTCAATTCGGAATTGCCGTAGGAGCAGTCGATCGCGATCGACGTTTCGCCACTTTCTCTAATCGATCGGGCTTTGATCCTCAAATGCGCTATGTTCTTGCTCCCGGTCGCGACATTGAAACCACGATTCCCGGCAATACTTATCAATCCGGTTGGTGGGGCACATCAATGGCAACCCCTTACATTTCTGGTGTGGTTGCATTAATGCTCAGTGCCAATCCGAATCTTACCCATGATCAAGTGCGGCAAATTTTGATCGAATCGACCACAGATGCGATCGTGTAACATTCCTCAGAGGATGTTTGAGAAGGATAAAAAGCGGCTTTGCTGCGTTGTGAGTCCGCCCGGAAATGAATCTCCGGGCTAATGGAAGAAACCCCGCTGAAGCGGGCTGGGAGCGTAATTCGGAGTTCATAGCCCAGTTTAGTGGGCTTCCCCCGATTAGCCCGGAGATTCATTTCCGGGCGGGTGAATGCGATGAACGATCACTTCTCAAACACTCTCTTAGACTTTCTAATTCCTGCCCGCGATCTAGAATGAAAACAGTCGCGTTAGGCAAAGTCTAGTTATCGAAACCGTCTACGGAAACCTCAACGGCTTAAAATCCAGCCAAATTAAACAGCTACAGCGGTTGTATCACCAACGCTTACCGGGCGATCGCATTACGACTGCCGAGTTCGCTCAACGGATCGCCGCGATTAGCTCAGAGATCAGTCAACCTGTCTGCACCTATGTGAATCGTCGCGGTCAAGTGATTCGCGTCGGAGTCGGAACGCTCAGACAGACCCAGATTCCGATGCTAGAACTTCCACGCTACGGGGCAGAACGACTCTGCGGCATTCGCTGTATTGCGACACAACTAAAACAAGATCCGCCGGGTGAATCGATGCTGACAGTGATGGCACTTCAGCGATTAGATGCGTATGTGGCATTAACGCTGACGGGAGGTGGTTTTGAGCGTCGAGGGGGCGGTGCAACTGGATACGTTAGAAGCGCGTACTTAGCTCACCTAGTGCCGCACCCAGAAGCGAATTGGACAATTTCGCCGCCGTTAAGTTTGGACATGATTGCAGAGCAGGATTTTCTGGCACTGGTTGAAGGGCTTGAAGAAGAATTTCGCCGGGAATATGTCGCGCAGCAAGTCGATCGAGATCACGATCAAGTCCTCATCGTCGGATTACAAACGGATAATCAATCTCCACAGGTTTTCAAAACGGGACTGCGAGAATTAGCGCGATTAGTCGAAACCGCAGGCGGCGAAGTGCTGCAAACCATGACCCAGAAGCGTCCCCGTCCGCATCCTCAAACTGTTGTAGGAGAAGGAAAAGTCCAGGAAATTACCTTAGTGGCTCAGACCGTTGGCGCGAATTTGATTGTGTTCGATCGAGATCTTTCCCCCGCTCAAATCCGCAATTTAGAAATGCAGATCGGCATTCGGATCGTCGATCGTACTGAAGTGATTCTCGATATTTTCGCTCAACGTGCTCAGTCTGGAGCCGGAAAGCTCCAAGTTGAACTGGCACAACTCGAATATATGCTGCCGAGACTCACTGGACGCGGGCAAGCGATGTCCCGACTCGGTGGCGGAATCGGAACACGAGGACCTGGAGAAACGAAGTTAGAAACCGAACGTCGATCGATTCAGCGGCGAATTACTCGGCTCCAACAAGAAGTCAATCAGCTTCAGGCACATCGCGCCCGATTGCGACAGCGCAGACAGCATGAAGAAGTTCCTTCGATCGCAGTGGTCGGTTATACGAATGCTGGAAAATCCACGTTATTAAACGCGCTCACGAATGCGGAAGTTTACACAGCAGATCAATTATTCGCAACACTTGATCCAACAACTCGTAGGTTGAACATAACGGATTTAGAAGCGCAAAAGACAACGCAATTACTTCTAACCGATACCGTTGGATTTATACACGAGTTACCACCCTCGCTAATGGATGCATTCCGGGCAACCCTTGAAGAAGTGACCGAAGCGGATGCCCTTCTACACGTTGTGGATCTGTCGCATCCCGCTTGGCAAAGCCAAATTCGAGCCGTTATGCAAATTCTGTCTGAAATGCCGATTAGTCCGGGTCCTGCACTTCTAGCATTTAATAAAATCGATCAGGTCGATGCAGAACAACTCGCGATCGCACGTGAAGAATTTCCACAAGCGGCATTCATCTCAGCCCACGAACGCTTAGGGCTAGAAACACTCAGACAACGATTGTGTCAATTAGTGCGCTACGCCATGTCAAATTAGATTGAAACCTATTAAGTGCCCAGTGGCAGACAACCCAGGGCACAGATCAACTATCTCGAACCAGCCTTGGTCAGTTCTGCATTGAGGACAGAACTCACCGCAGGCGCATACTTCACTAGCGTTCCGATCTCAGTTTGAATCGGCAAAACGTCGATCGAATCCAAGGTCGAACAATACTTCAAATCTTCCAAACAGTTCAACCGCAGCAAGCGCTTTCCGTGGCTTGCGTGATACAGCAAACTCAGCAGATTATCCTGCCACTGTTGATACAGCGCCACTGCACCGACCATTTCATCATTCCCGACCAATTCACCAAGCGAGGTTCCGAGACGATCCGCCACACTCTGGACGATCGCACCTGCACAAACCGTATCTTCCAGCGCAAATGACCCTTCCCAACCTGCACCCACAATCCAAACCGTTTCTGGCTGATGTTCGATCAAATAATCTACGACAGCGTGACGATTGATCAGGGCAGCCGCTAACACCGTCGGAGAAGCCTGAATCTTTTGCAGAGCGCGAGTGCCATTCGTCGTGCTAATAAACAGACGTTTGCCGCCCATCAGTTCCGGAGTGCAATCGAGGGGAGAATTGCCTAGCTCACAGCCTGCCACCTTACTGCCGCCTCGTTCTCCGGCTCGTAAGCGCTTTTCAGGGGGAAGCATCTCGCTTTCATGAATCAACTTATCCATATCGCTGAAAACCTGAACAGCTTCCGCTCCTGAATGTAAAGCAGTCGCGATCGTGCTGGTTGCCCGAAGCACATCAATCGCGATCGCACAATCAGCAGAGTTCTGTACGGGCGTGAGTTCGGGCGTGTGGAAAACAGAAAATTTCATAATGGGTAGTGTAGAGAGACTGCGGAAATCCAAACAAAGTTGAAGGGGGGTCGCAGCCTTCAGAATACTAAATGCAGACCCAATCTGCGAAATATATCTTAACGGCTGACCATAGATTCAAGTCGATGATAGCCCAAACTCGCTATTGGGTGTATGGTATGAGCGGGTTTTGATTCAAAAAAAGAAACATCGTAATGATTCTTGAACAAAACCAACTCAATGAAGCGCTTAGGATGTTTCTATCATTGAAATCTCTTAGGGATCTAATCATGTCACAGCGCCCGATCATTCTTGGCATCGTTGGAGATAGTGCGGCTGGAAAGACCACTCTGACACGCGGAATTGCTCAAGTTCTGGGCGAGGAGAATGTGACGATTATTTGCACCGACGATTATCACAAATACGATCGTACCGAACGCTCTCAAATTGGGATTACTGCGCTTCATCCTGACTGTAATCACTTAGACATCATGCAGCAGCACTTATCTCTGTTGCGATCGGGGCAGCCGATTCTGAAACCGAACTACAGCCACAAGACCGGAACCTTTGAAGCGCCGACTTACATTAAGCCGAATCGGTTCGTCATTATCGAAGGGTTGCTGGGTTATTCGACTCGGCTTGCACGTGATTGTTATGACGTGAAAGTGTATCTTGCACCACCGGAGTCTTTACGCGCCCAGTGGAAGATCAAGCGCGACACTCAGAAGCGTGGATACACGGAGGAACAAGTTCTAGAAGAGTTACGCAAACGAGAACCGGATTCAGCCGAATTTATCCGTCCACAACGGGCTTGGGCAGATATGATTGTGAGTTTTTGTTCTCCCACCTCTACACCAAATGGTCATTTGGATGTGAAATTGGTGTTGCGTCCGACAATTCCGCACCCAGATTTAACTCAAGTAGTGGGCGATGATGCTCCGACTCGATCGGCAATTCGATTAGGACTCGATCGAGACATGGGTAAGCCTGTGGATGTGCTGGAAATTGACGGACACGCCACAAAAGAGCAGGTTGTCCATCTAGAACGATTTATCTGCGATGAACTTCCCGCCTTATCAAATGTCTGTAATCCGACAGGCGATACCGAACTGGGCAAAGTCTCAGGAACGACTGGAGAAATGATTCAGAGCTATCCGCTGGCAATGACACAGTTGTTGATTGTGTATCACATGATCAAGGCAACGAAAGCGCTTTAGACCCTGTAAACGCCGTGACGGGCTTGTGAAATTACTGACTTAATCTCTGTGAATGTGCGGATTCGATCGTCCTGAATACATAAATTTACAGATTTTTTCCTAAGTGACTTAACGCATCGTCTCGACAGGCGCTGATTTATGAACACTTTATATTCACAAGTGCAATTGTAATCTCACCGTAAAAATGCCGAAGCAAATGTCAATTTACACTTGTGTGTTTTTACACTGAACAAGATTCTTGTTAGATGGGTGCTCATTCCGGGAAAACACGTCGGTTTTCTTGATTTCTACCAAGCCTTAAAAAAGTTGAGCTTCCATATTCTGGTTTAAATGATTCCGCAACCATTCAATCCGACGTTCTCGCGCACCGCTGCGCGATCGATTCCACTTGTTTCAGTTTTCGGTATCTCGATCGCCAATGCTACCCGGTCAGAAGCGATCGAGATTATGGAGGAACTTATTCAGCGATCGACTCCTTCCCAAATCTTCCTTCCCAATGCTCATACGCTGAATTTAGCGGTGTCTGACTCGAACTATCACGCTGTTCTCAAGCGTGCCACTTACCGATTTGGGGATGGTGCTGGAATTCGCATTGCCGCTCGAATGAGGGGAGTCAAAATGAAGGCGAATTTGGTTGGAACCGATCTCGTTCCTGACTTTTTTCACGCCACTGCAAATCGAGGCTATCGTTACTTTCTACTGGGTGCAGATCCAGATACGATTCAATGTGCGGCTCAATATGCCAGAAAACGGTTCCCTGGTTGGGAATTAGTGGGATGTCACCACGGATATTTGACTGACCCTGAAACCAGAGAGTCTGCGATCGACCAAATTAAAGCGGCTCAACCCCATGTATTACTCGTTGGGATGGGCAATCCGATTCAAGAAACTTGGATCGATCGCTATCAGCCCGATCAAGTTCCACTTGCGATCGGAGTTGGTGGACTGTTCGATCATTGGGGCGGAAACTTGAAACGTGCGCCTCGCTGGGTGCGATATTTTGGGTTTGAATGGCTCCAACTCTTGATTCAACAGCCCAAAAAATGGCAGCGTTACCTCATCGGTAACTTTACCTTTCTGCTGAATGCCGTTCTGTGTTGGAAGCCCGATCTCGATTTAGCCGCTAAACTCAACCGAAAAAGAATGCGATGAACTCAACCTCAATTAGCCCCCTTCGCTGGCACCTGAAAAAATTGGCGCGTCGGCTGATGGTTCTCTCTAGTCTCGTCCTGAGAGGATTCAAGTTTGGTCACGATCGACGATCGCAGATTCGGGTCTTGACCTATCACCGTTTTGGGTATCAGCCGCGTGATCCGTTTTGTGTCACGCCCAAGGATTTTGAAACTCAGATGGCTTGGCTTGCTCGTCATAAACGAGCGGTTTCCTTGGAGCAGATCGAGCGATTTTTGAGGGGCGAAATTGACCTTCCCAATCACTCAGTGTTAGTGACGATCGACGATGGCTATCAAAGCATTTACGATTTTGCGCTGCCGATTTTGAAGAAATACAATATTCCCGCTGTTGTATTTGTCACCGTCAGCGCGATCGATCATCACGAAGATGCAGAGCCTCATTTAACTTGGAATCAGGTTCGAGAGTTGGCATCTCATATCACAGTGGCATCGCATGGATGGACGCACCGATCGCTTGGCAAAATCAGCCTTGAGGAGATGCAGGTCGAGGTTCTGCGATCGCGCAAAATGCTGGAGCAAAAATTAGGCACTCCAGTCACCGCATTTGCATACCCGTTTGGAACGCTGGCTGATTTTAATGCAACTACTGCAACTGTTTTGCAGGATAGTCACTATCAGTATGCGTTTACGTCGCAGCACGGTTCGATTTCGGAGCGGGAATCGCCCTTGAATCGGTTCTACCTGCCTCGAATTAAAGTGGAGGGAGGCGAAGGATTGTGGATGTTTCGGCTTTTAGTGGGAGGCGGACTCGATCACTGGCGGCTGATTGATCAAACCTTGTGGAAGTTTCAGCAAAGTCCCGATCGTTCAGCCGTGTAATTACAGTGATTGAATTGAACTTGATAAGTAGGAGAGCCAAATTAAACCACTCGTTGGGTTTGGGTTTCGACTGCGCTCAACCCTCGAAGAATCGGGTGTTGCGCGTTGAGCGGAGTCGAAACGCATTTTACGATTAATCTCACCCATCTACTTACACAAATTCTCTTTTTTAAGAGAATCACTCCTAGAGGGAATTTAGAACATTTCACAACTCAGACAAGATCGCTATAAGGGTGAACTGCTAAATCTCTCGATCGCATTCACCAAAAAGTCAATTTCACTCTCAGTTGTGAAGTAATGCACACAAGCCCGAACACAATTTGGATTCAAAATAACCCGCAAAAAGATACTCTGTTCTTCCAAAAATTGCACTAGCTGAGTATGTTTTCCACTTTCTAATTGAAACGAAATTAAACCCGCTTCCGGGGCAGTTTGCTTCAAACATTTCACATCGGATAATTCGTTCAATCGCTGCCACAAATAAGCACTTCGATCGCAGATCATCCGATACCGCTCTTTAGAATATGGCGCATGAAACTCGATCGCATTTCTCAAGGCTGGATACAACGGAATCGCAGAGGTCGCAATTTCATAACGCCGACCATCAGGCTGAAAGCGATCGGGATTCCCTTTTGCATCTGTGATCACACTCCGCCAACCAATGAAAGTCGGATGTAACCTTTCTCGTGCTTCAGGACGCACATACAATCCACCCACACCCGCAGCACCGCACCACCATTTATGTCCAGTAAAGGCATAGAAATCTGCTTGTAACTGTGTCAAATTTAGCGGCAGAACTCCTACCGATTGAGCCGCATCAACTAAAACTTGAACCGATTGAGCATGGCAAATTTCAACCATTTCTTCTAGCGGTAGAACTTGTCCCGTGTTCCAGAGAATGTGACTGATCACAAACAAACGAGTATTCGGTTTGAGGCATTGTTTGACGATCGCACTCGGATCACCCGAATTCAGAGTCTCTAACAAGGGACAAACAGAGACTTCCAAATCAAATCGCCGCTGAAGTTCGCGAACGGCTGCAATGATTCCTTGATGTTCGCAATCGCTGATCAAAATGTGATCGCCATCTTTCCAATCCATTCCCCAAAGTGCAATATTGCAGCCGACAGAAACATCTTCGGTAAGCGTGATCGTATCCGGAGTTGTTCCAAGATCTTTCGCGATCGCATCTCTCGTTAAAGTTCCTTCTTCAACAATCCAAGCATTTGCCGCACTGGAAAACGGACCTAATTCTTGAAAGCGATCGTGCGCTTCGTGCAGGGCTGCGATCGCTGATCGGGGCATCGGTCCTTGTCCGCCATAGTTAAAATACGTTTTACTTTTCAGAAATGGGAATTCACTGCGGTGCTGTTCGAGCATAGAAAAACGCGATCGAGGGCTTCCTAAAAATAACAAACGACTTCGCAATCGTTAAAGCACTAAGAAAACTGTTGCTTAATTTACATTTAAGCTGCCGTTAATTTGATTCGCTTAACATCGCGCTCAAATTGCTTAATATTATTAAACAGATGCAATTTTCGCTTTAGAATCAGACATAATCGATACATCTGATTGATGCCGCAGTCCGCCTAATTTTTGTTAAGTTGTAGGCATGATAATTACTGCTGATCTGCTGCTAAACTATCAACGCTGTAGCCGTCGAGCTTTTCTCGATCGATACGGGGATGCGGAACAAAAAGATCCCCCAAACGATTACTTGCTAAAGCTGATACAAGATAGTGCAGAAAATCGGCGACAAGTGTTGGCAGATCAAGAACACCGAGCGCCATCGTATCGATCGGGCGATTGGCGGAAAGGTGCAGAAGAGACTTTAGACTTAATGCGATCGGGAATCGATCGTATCTATCAACCTGTTTTAATCACTGAGGAAAATGGGGTCGCACTCGTTGCTAATCCAGATTTATTAGTGAAGCAGCCAGGACAATCCATTTTTGGCGATTGGATCTATGTTGCTTACGACATCAAACTGAGTAAGCGTCCAAAGCAGGAATATCAAATCGTGGTTGCTTACTTTGCCAAAGTGTTAGCGGCGGTGCAAGGAGCTTGGGCAGAAGAAGCCTGGTTAATTTTGAAAGAACGTGGTGAATTTGCAGTGGATTTATGGGAAACCATTCCACGCATGGAGACGATTCTTTCGACTTGTATTGACACTCTGAAACATCAACAAGAACCAGAGGTATTTATCTCTCGGAGTCGGTGTAGTTTGTGTCATTGGTTTAGTCACTGTTATGCGATCGCGAAATCCGATAATCATCTTTCTCTGCTTCCCGGTGTGACGCAATCGCGCTATGTTCAACTGCAAGCGTTGAACCTGACAACTTTGGAAGCTCTAGCCGAAACGTCCCCCACTCGACTTGAACCGCTTCCCGGATTTGGTAGTGAAACCGCTCATAAAATTGTTCGACAAGCACGATCGACATTGCAAAACGTGGCGCTTCTAGGTGAAAGTCTCGCAGCGCATACGATGGGTAAACGACCGTTCCGAATGCCTGAAATTCCGACTGCTGCGATCGAGCTTTATTTCGATATCGAAGCTGAACCGAGTTTGAATCTGGTTTATTTGCATGGAATATTAGTCGTCGATCGAATAAATCAAACCGAAACGTTTCATCCCTTACTGGCAGAAACGCCTGAAGAAGAATCGATAGTGTGGCAAAAATTGATTGACTTATTGTGGGCGTATCCGACTGCGCCCATTTTTCATTTTTGCCCCTATGAATTGCAGACGGTTGAACGTCTTGGAAAGTTATTTGAAACACCAGATGAATTAGTCAAACCGTTATTATCGCGATTCGTTGATTTGCATGATTGTGTGACTCAAACTGTTACTTTGCCTGTCGAAAGTTATGCGCTGAAACATATTGCTCGTTGGGTTGGTTTTGATTGGCGAGATTCGAGCGCAAGTGGAGCACAATCGATTTATTGGTACGCGCAATGGTTAGCAACAGGCGATCGCAATTATTTAGACTCGATCGTGATCTACAACGAAGATGATTGTCGGGCGACCTATCAAGTGAAAGAATGGCTGGTAAACTTCTTAGATCAAGCAGTCATACAAAACGAGTTAGGGTACGCAGTCTAATGGCAAAACTCGATCGCATTCTGATTTACCCAATCAAATCTCTTGATCCCGTCTCGGTCAATCAAGCAAAGATTCTTCCTGGCGGTTCGCTGGAACACGATCGAGAATTTTGTATGGTCGATGAGAACGGAACTTGGGTGAATGGGAAACGAACGGCGAAGGTTCATCAGATTCGATCGCAGTTTGATCTAAAGACGCGAATCGTAACGCTCTCAGTTCAAAACGATCGTCCGGTGAGTTTTCATCTCGATCACGGTCGCAGCGGCATCGAAGGCTGGCTGGGTGATTATTTTGGGTTTCGAGTGTTTTTGAAACAAGATTTGACGACTGGATTTCCAGATGATCCGGTTTCTCCAGGACCGACATTAGTTAGTGTTGCAACGTTAGAAAAAGCGGCTTCTTGGTTTGAGGGAATGACAGCGGAAAGTATGCGATCGCGTCTCCGTACAAATTTAGAACTCTCTGAAGTTCCTGCCTTTTGGGAAGAGCAACTCTATTCAGCGGATGAAAGTGCGATCGAGTTTCAGATTGGTGATGTTCAGATTCAAGGAATTAATCCTTGTGCTCGATGTGTGGTTCCGACTCGTGACGCTGTTTTAGGCGATCGATATCCTCAGTTTCAAAAAGTGTTCACAACCCAACGCAAACAAGAATTACCGGATTGGGCAGCGAAAGAGCGGTTCGATCACTACTACCGCATGGCAGTCAACACTCGAATCGCTCCTTCTGAAACTGGAAAAGTTCTTAAAGTGGGTGATGCTTTACAGGGTGTTTGAAAAGCATCAAAGTTCTCTCGCTGCGTTCTCGAGCGCCCCGGAGTGAATTCGGGGCGATCGGGAGAAAGTCCTTTGAAAAGGACTAAAGGCGCAGTGTTGATCTCTTAGTCCCCTTTAGTGGACCTCGTTCCATTAGCCCCGAATTCATTCCGGGGCGGGTGAATGCGATGAACGATATGTTTCAAACATCCTCTTAACGTGGAGCGGGACGAGTTGAACCGCCACCTACGACATTTAATCGCTGAGTTACCATCGTCATGCCACCGTGTCGAACCAGAACCGCAGACACCCATTGAGATCCAGCAGTACTCGGAGCTTTGCCCACTTTGAACAATCCACCAGAGTTCAACACATCTAAATCAGCGGTCGCAGGCTTGAGATATCCAGCAGAATTCACAGGCTCTTGAACCACCGCGCCAAGTAAAAGATCGTTCTCAAGCGGTTCCTGCACGATCGCATCAAAACTAAATTCCTGTCCAGGTCTGACTTGTTCCGGTAAATTCACTTTGACCGAGGGCGGCTTTTCGCCAGTAGTTATCAGATTTCTCTCAGACAAAATCTCTTGCCGAACAATCGCTCGATTTTGGAACTGTTGACGCGATCGCAAAGTGGCATCTAATCTCACCTGCTGTCCGTCTCGCGTCTGAGTTCCCGTAATCCGCGTGACTGTGACTGCTTGAAACCCATTCTGACTCGGCTCCCAAGACTGCAATTCCGTCTTATAAGTGAGCGTTGGATACTGCTTCCAAAGTTGCGACAAAGATTGCTCTAAACTCTGCCGATTCAACCCATCAGAATGCGTGAAATTCGGGCTGTAGAACTTCAAAACTTCTTGAATATTTCTGCGGTTTGCGGCGGCATCAAGTTGAGCGATCGCACTTTTCAATTCTGCCGGAGCGGTTTCTGGAGTGGCGGCAGTTACACGATGAACTGAACCAGATACGATCGCCAAACTCAAACCAATCAGAAACAAAATTTGCAGCGGGGCAGTCAATCTCAGGCGCATAAACACTCACCGAACAACAAGCTTCTAATCACTATACACGTGAATTTTGAGCAAGCCGAACAATCATCTGCATTAAGACGCTATTTTTGTACGATCGCACGTTCTATACTTGAGCTTCATTATCTCTAGGTCGCGCTATGCTTACTCCTGCTCAATCCTCGCAACTTCAACAATGTCTAGAACTGGCACGTGATATCAATCAACATCAAGAAGCGATCGCACAATTCACTCAGCTAAGAGACTCGATCGCTCAAGATGAAGCGGCAAAATCATTAATTGATGGGATTTGGGCGGAAGTCTTAGCGGCTCGTCGATCGTCCGCGTTTTGGCAACAAATGAGCGATGTTGAAAAGGATGTCTCAGAACGTTTGGCTCAAAATCATGTTCAGCTTCAGCAGAACTATCTTCGTCTAATGCAGGAAATGTGACATTAGGTTGATTTAACTTTTGTACGAACTTTTCTAACTGCCTATCTCGCTTAGGAAATCTCCCTAAAAAAACTTAATTATTCGTTCGACTTTCTGTAACTGATATTTTATGAAGTAATGTGATTCTACTTTGTTAAGAAGGTTATCGGAAATACTCGATCGAACTCTGAAATTAAAGAGTTTTCGTCGGTTAAATCAATTGAATTCATATTGCTTAATCGTTTAAGAACGCGATCGCATTCTAGCTGCAAATTTCTACAAAAAATATTATCAATCCATGAAGTATACAGACATAAAATTTCATATTTAGACCCTAGAAAAATAAAGATAGATGTCCATAAGATGAGGGCAGGTAAATAACGGACTCCGAAGTTTACCCACCCTTATTTCTTGTACATTCCAGTAATCATCAAAATCATGACCACAACCTTACAACGTCGCGAAAGTGGCAATGTGTGGGAGCGTTTCTGTAACTGGGTCACTTCAACCGATAACCGGGTCTATGTAGGCTGGTTCGGCGTGTTGATGATCCCTACTTTGCTCTCCGCAACCATTTGCTACATCATCGCTTTTATCGCTGCTCCTCCTGTAGACATCGATGGCATCCGCGAACCTGTTGCAGGTTCCTTGCTGTTCGGCAACAACATCATCTCCGGTGCAGTTGTACCTTCTTCTAATGCGATCGGCTTGCACTTCTACCCGATCTGGGAAGCCGCTTCCTTAGATGAGTGGTTGTACAACGGCGGTCCTTACCAATTGGTGGTATTCCACTTCTTGATTGGTGTATTCGCTTATCTTGGTCGTCAGTGGGAACTCTCCTACCGTCTCGGTATGCGTCCTTGGATCTGTGTTGCTTATAGCGCTCCGGTGTCTGCTGCAACTGCTGTGTTCTTGATCTACCCGATCGGACAAGGTTCGTTCTCGGATGGTATGCCTTTGGGTATCTCCGGTACGTTTAACTTCATGATCGTGTTCCAAGCAGAACACAACATTCTGATGCACCCGTTCCACATGTTGGGCGTTGCTGGTGTCTTCGGTGGATCGCTCTTCAGTGCAATGCACGGTTCGCTTGTCACTTCTTCATTGGTGCGTGAAACCACCGAATCTGAGTCGCAAAACTACGGCTACAAGTTCGGACAAGAAGAAGAAACCTACAACATCGTTGCAGCACACGGCTACTTCGGTCGGTTGATCTTCCAATACGCATCGTTCAACAACTCGCGTGCACTGCACTTCTTCTTGGGTGCATGGCCCGTCGTTTGCATCTGGTTTACCGCGCTGGGTATCTCCACGATGGCATTCAACCTGAACGGATTTAACTTTAACCAGTCGATCTTGGATTCTCAAGGTCGCGTGGTGAATACCTGGGCAGACATGATCAACCGTGCGAACTTGGGAATGGAAGTAATGCACGAGCGTAACGCTCACAACTTCCCGCTTGACTTGGCTGCGGGTGATCAAACTCCCGTTGCAGTTCAAGCTCCTAGCATCAACGGCTAATTAAAAAAGTGCGGGGGTTACTCCTGAAGCAACGCCCCGCATTATAACCCTTGATTGAAAGAAATCCCTCGGCTTTGGTCGGGGGATTTCTGCTTTTATCTAGATTACACTTAACAAAACTTATTCTCCAGTTCGTTTTGGACAATTTGGAGGTGAGGGATTAGCTGTAAATTCCGCCTCTCGATCGAGTAACTTTTCCCGATCGAACCCTTCACATTCGGTAATAATAGACTCATATCATAAATTTCGTGTCCGTTCTTTTCTGAGATCGCCACGATCGTGCTACTAGGAGTTCCGCTGTGAAGTTCAAACCGCTGATGAAACCTGCTGGAGCGCGGACTGTCTTAATTGGGTCTGCGATCGCTCTTGCATTCACTGGATTTGGCATTTTCTCGTATTCGATTTTCCGTCCCAATTCACAATCCTCTTCGGCTGAGATTTCAGCGCCACCTTCGGACACAGTAGACGCGGTGAGTGCGTTGGGACGATTGGAGCCAGAAGGCGGCGTGATCAAAGTCTCGGCTCCGACTGCTTCTGCTGCTGGTGGATTCGGCGGATCGCGTGTGGAACGAGTTCTGGTGAAAGAAGGTGCAAGGGTGAAAGCAAATCAGCCTTTAGCTGTTTTAGATACGTATCAAACGCTTCTAGCATCCGCGATGCAGGCGGAAGCTCAGGTGAAAGAAGCAGAATCGCGATTGGCTCAGGTGCAAGCGGGTGCGAAACAAGGCGATATCAATTCTCAGAGAGCGACGGTTTTGAGAGCACAGGCAGAATTGCCGAAAGCGGAAGCCGAATTTTTCAAAGTCGATGCAGAATATCAGAAAGCGAAGCGAGATTACGATCGCTTTACCAGACTCTTCAAAGAAGGGGCGGTGAACGAATTAGAAGTGAGTAATCGTAAGCTCACGTTAGATACGACTGAGAAGCAGCGCCAGCAAGCCGCTCAAGTCATTCAACAAGCACAACTCGAACTCGAAGGGGCAAGACAAACTCTGAGCAGTGTTGCCGAAGTTCGCCCAACGGATGTGCAACAAGCGCAGGCAGGTGTCCAAGTTGCGATGGCGAATTTTCAGCGATCGAAAGCAGATTTAGATAAAGCGATCGTGCGTGCGCCTGTAGACGGTCAAGTGCTGAAAATTCACACTGATCCGGGCGAAGTTGTTGGCAATGATGGCGTTGTGGATCTCGGTCGCACGAATCAAATGTATGTGGTGGCTGAAGTCGATGAGAATTCGATCAACAAAGTGAAAGCGGGACAACGGGCGAAAATTACCGGATTTGCGTTTCCAGGGGAAATGATGGGAACGGTCGATCGAGTTGGATTACAGATTCGGAAAAATGAAGTCTTGAACACTGATCCCGTCGATCGAACAGATACGCGAGTGGTCGAAGTGAAGATTCGGCTAGATAATAGCGAACCCGTAGCAGGATTGACGAACTTGCAAGTGAGAGTCGCGATCGAGCCTTAGAGGGCGTTTGAAAAGTATCGTTTATTGCATCAATCGCCCCTCGAATGAATTCGGGGCTATCGGAACAAAGTCTGTTGAAACAGACTGAAGAGACTGCTACGATTGGCTTTCAGTCCACTGAAGGGGACTTCACTCCGATAGACCGTGATTTCTAATCACGGGCGAACTGCACTCGAAGCAAGGACCTTCTTGTACTTCTCAAACATCCTCTAAGAGGATAAAAAGTTCTCGCTACGTTGTGATTCCGCCCCGGACTGGAAGTCGGGGCTATTGGTACAAAGTCCTTTGAACAGGACTGAAATCCTTTGAACAGGACTGAAATCCTTACTCCACTTGGTTATTAGTCCCTTTAGTGGACTTCGTTCGATTAGCCCCGATTTTAATCCGGGGCGGGTGAATTCGGTGTCCGCTACGTTTCAAACATCTCTTAAAGTCTGTAAATGAGTAGTCTATGTTTGCGATTCCCTTAGCTTGGTTGCAACTGAAACGTGAGAAAGTTCGGCTCTTAGTCGCACTGGCTGGAATTGGATTTGCAGTAATTTTGATGTTTCTGCAATTGGGATTCCAGGATGCACTGTTTGAAAGTGCAATCACGCTGCACCGCAATATTGAAGGTGATATCTTTCTGATTAGTCCTCAATCGACTTCGCTGATTGCGATGAAGAGTTTTCCTGAACGGCGATTGTTTCAGTCGTTGGGATTTGCAGGCGTGAAGTCGATTAGCCCGATTTATATTGGGTTTGGGATTTGGAAAAATCCATTTTGGCAAGGTCCGCCTGCACCGCAAACTCGGAGTATTTTGGTAATTGGAACGAATCCGGGCGATGACATTTTTGCGGTTCCGGGCGTTTCGGAAAATCGATCGAAGATTCGTTTAACCGATGTCGTTCTATTCGATAGTGCGTCTCGTCCTGAATTCGGTCAAGTATCAGAGCGATTTCAAGCATTAAATTCTTCTGATCCTGCGATTCGCACGGAGGTTGAATCTCGTCGAGTTGAAATCGGTGGATTGTTCCGGTTAGGGGCTTCTTTTGGAGCGGACGGTAACTTGATTACGAGCGATCTGAATTTTCAGCGCATCTTTCCGAGCCGCGATCCATCTTTGATTGATATCGGTGTGATTAAACTTGAACCGGGTGCAAATCTAGAGCGAACTTTAGAACGATTCAAGAATTTGCCCGGAGAGCGGCGGGTTGATCCGAATAAAAAGCTTCAAGAAACGAAAGAAGATTTTGTTGTCGGTGATGTGCGCGTGATGTCGAAGGCGGCATTTATAGCATTTGAGCAGAACTATTGGAAAGACAGTACTGCGATCGGGTTTATTTTCACGTTAGGAACTGCGATTGGGTTTGTTGTTGGAACAGTAATCGTTTATCAGATTCTCTACACCGATGTGGCTGATCACTTAGCTGAATATGCGACTTTGAAAGCGATGGGCTACAAGAATCGCTATCTGTTGTCGATCGTATTCCAAGAGGCGTTAATCTTGTCAGTAATGGGGTATATTCCTGGCTATCTACTTTGTATTGGGCTTTACAATCTCACTCGCAATGCAACTTCTCTACCATTAGCAATGACATTATCGCGAGGCATAATTGTGTTATGTCTGACTATTCTCATGTGTGTGATTTCGGGTGCGATCGCAGTTCGTAAAGTTCAACAAGCTGATCCGGCTGACATTTTCTAATTATGCCAAACGATTCCATCATCGATATCCAGAACGTTAATCACTACTACGGCACAGGACGATTGCGGAAACAGATTCTCTTTGAGGTCACAACCGCGATCGAGCCTGGAGAAGTGGTGATTATGACAGGTCCTTCTGGTTCTGGAAAAACGACTTTGCTGACCCTGATCGGAGCACTCCGATCGACTCAAGAAGGTAGTATGCGAGTGCTTGGACAAGAATTGCTCAATGCTTCAGAACGCGAACTGGTCGAACTGCGGCGAAATATTGGCTACATTTTTCAAGCTCATAATTTGCTTAATTCGCTCACGGCTCGACAGAATGTGCAAATGTCGATCGAGCTTCATACTGATATTTCTCAAGCTCGATCGCGTGAAATGGCAGAGTCGATGTTAGCAGCGGTCGGACTGGGTGAATGGGTGAATCAGTATCCGAGTGAGCTATCTGGCGGACAAAAACAGCGAGTTGCGATCGCTCGTGCCCTTGTTTGTAATCCGAAGATTGTTCTGGCAGACGAACCTACTGCTGCACTCGATAAGAAATCCGGTCGAGATGTAGTGGAAATTATGCAGAATTTGGCGAAGAAACAGGGAGCCGCGATTTTGCTGGTAACGCATGACAATCGAATTTTGGACATTGCCGATCGTATTATCAATATGGAAGACGGACGACTCACTTCTCTTGAAGTCGCACCTGCGTGATTTGTCCGACTTTTACGATCGCTCAGTAGGAAAAAATGATGCAAGTCTCGATCGTGATTCCCACATTGAACGAAGCGAGTCGTCTTGGACGCACATTACGGCAGCTTGCAGTGCTTGAACCATCCGCGATCGAAGTACTGGTTGTGGATGGAGGAAGCCAAGATGAAACCGTTCCAATTGCACAAGCGGCTGGAGCAAAGGTAATTCAGTGCGATCGTCGAGGGCGATCTGTGCAGATGAACTATGGAGCAAAATCAGCGATCGGAGATGTGGTTTGTTTTTTACATGCGGATACCAGTGTTCCTGATGATTTAGTTGCTGTGATTGAGCAAACACTTTCAGATTCAGCGATCGTTTGTGGTGGCTTTGTCTCACTGATGGCTGGAGCACAGAACACACGCTGGGGAATTTCACTGCACAACTACTTAAAAACCTACTACGCTCCTTTGCTGTTTAGACCGCATTTGTTCTTACGAGGATTGCGTCTGCTCTTTGGTGATCAAGTGATGTTTTGTCGCCGCGCTGAGTTTTGGGAGTGTGGTGGATTTGATGAGCAGCTTCCGATTATGGAGGATGGAGATTTGTGTCTGCGACTGGTGCAAAAAGGGCGAATTCGACAGGTCAATCGGATTGTACAATCCTCCGATCGACGAGTTGCCAAATGGGGAGCTTGGAAAGCAACAGCAATCTATCTCTATGTTGGAATTTTATGGGGAGTGGGAGTCTCTTCGGACTATCTCAAAAAGTTCTATGAGGATGTCCGTTAGGTAAGCTTTGCGGCAAGCTTTAACACAAATTGAATTGCAGGATTGAGAAATGTTTTTCGATAGTATACGTCTGCTGCTTGTTTAATCGCTTGTGCTTGCGTTGGATAGGGATGAATTACTTCAGAGAGTGCCTTTAGTCCTTGTTTTTTGACGATCGCAAATGTGACTTCGCTGATCATGTCGCCTGCATGACGCGCCACGATCGTGGCTCCTAAAATTCGATCTGAACCCCGTCGAAGTAGAACTTTCACAAAACCATTGGTTTCTCCGTCGGTTAAAGCTCGATCGACTTCTTGAAAAGGAATATGAATTGTTTCAGTCTCTATTCCTTTAGTTTGAGCTTCTGTTTCATACAGTCCAACATGCGCGATCTCAGGATCAGTGTATGTAACCCAAGGCATGACGAGGTTACTGAGCTTACTTCGCCCTAAGCCAAATGGAGCAAATAAAGCATTCCGTATCAGAATTCGAGCGGCAGCATCCGCAGCATGAGTAAACTTCCATCGCATACAAATGTCGCCTGCTGCATAGATTCGAGGATTTGTAGTTTGAAGATAATCATCTACGATCACACCAGTTGTATTGTATTTTACGCCGACAGCTTCTAGGTTTAGTCCTTCAACGTTTGGCGATCGTCCTGCACCAATCAAAATTTCATCTACAACAATCGTTTTTGTTGTGCCCTGATGTTGATAGTGAATCACTTTACCCGTATCGGTTTGCTCGACCCGGTTTACGGTGCTTTTTAGAAGTAGCTCGATACTATCTTGTAAAAAACTTTGCTCGATTAGATGAGCAGCTTCGGCATCTTCTCGATCGAGCAAATGGTCTTTGTTATGAAGTAGCGTGACTTCGCTACCGAGTCGCTGAAATGCCTGTGCCAATTCACACCCGATCGGACCCCCTCCAATTACTGCCAAACGAGCAGGACGATTGACCAATGAGAAAACAGTTTCATGGGTGAGAAAACCAGCCTCAACAAGTCCAGGAATGTCAGGATGACCCGCACGTGCACCTGTAGTAATCGCTGCCTTCTTAAAGCGAAGTTTAGTTCCGTCAACCTCGATCGTCTGTGGGTCACAAAAGACTGCCCGACCGAGAAATACATCAATTCCCAAGCGACGAAATTCGTTTGCTGAATCATGCGGACTAATCTCAGAGCGAATCCGTCTCACTCGTTGCATTACCGCCGCAAAATCAACCTCTACAGATTCGGGGGGACGAATCCCAAAAGGTTGAGCATCGCGAATTGTAGCCGCAACCCGTGACGATTGAATCAATGTTTTCGAGGGGACACAGCCTAGATTGAGACAATCACCGCCCATCAAGCTTTTCTCAATCAAAGCAATCTTCAATCCCAAGTTTAATCCAGCCGCTCCAGCCGCTACGACCAGTCCAGCCGTTCCTGCACCCACTACAATCAGGTCATAGATTGGTGCGGGTGTGGGATTGACCCAATCTGTGGGATGCACCTGAGCAATCAGTTTTTGATTGTATTCATCAAGCGGTTGAACGGCAGGCTGATTCAGGATTGACATAGCAATGTTTTACTTACAATAAAGAAGCGATCGCTTACGAGCTTTGATCATGGAAACAATGGTGCGTCAACAGTATAACCAAATGGCAACGGTGTACGATCGCCTCTGGAGCCGTTATATTCTCAAATCTTTATCGTTTCTGAGAGATTGGACGCAGCTTGCCCCAACGAGCACTGTGCTAGATGTTGCTTGTGGTACGGGAACTTTTGAAAGTTTAGTTCTAGCAGAACAGCCAGATCAATCGATCGTTGGAGTTGATCTATCGGAGAAAATGCTAGAAATTGCTCAGAAAAAATGTCGCGACTATCCGAATGTTTCGTTTGAACAAGCTTCTGTGACCGCATTACCGTTTGACGATCGCAGTTTTGATATCGTGGTTTCAGCCAGTGCGCTTCACTACTTTGAAGATTCGATCGCAGCTTTACTAGAAATAAAGCGGGTACTGAAACCTGAAGGGGAGCTAATAATTCTCGATTGGTGTAAAGACGATTGGCTGTGTCAAATTTACGATTTTGTTCTGAAGCGACTCGATCGAGCGCATCAACAGTGTTATACACAGCATGAATTTCACGAGCTTCTGAGCAAAACAGGTTTTCACATTGATCGATCGACTCGATTTCGCACAGGTTGGGCATGGGAATTAATGATCGCGACTGCAAAGCCTATCGATAGAATTTAGGAAAGTTAGAACATTGATATGCCAATTGTTGAGAACAAACAAGGAACGCGATCGCGTCGATACGACTTTGATTGGTTGAGAGTATTAGCTGTTTTGCTGCTGATCTATTTTCATGCGGCTGCCGTGTTTTATCGAGGTGAGCTTGGAGAGTTTTATATTCAAAATGCTCAACCTAGCCAACTGATGAATGCTCTGATATTGTTCATCCATCAGTGGCACATGCCGCTTTTTTTCCTGATCTCTGGTGCGGGAACTTGGTTTGCATTGTTGCATCGATCTAGTCAGCAATATGTTCAAGAACGTGGGCAGCGATTATTTATTCCGTTTGTGTTCGGAACACTCTTTCTAGTTCCACCCCAGGTATACTTACGACTGCTGAATCAATCAGCTACCGATCGAGCTTATTGGCAGTTCTATCCTCAGTTTTTTAATGGTGTTCGCCCCTATGGGAACTTTGAATGGGCACATCTTTGGTTTCTAATTTATTTGTTTACGTTTTCAATTCTGGCACTCCCGCTATTGATAGTTCTGCGAGATGCACCACTACGATCGACATTAGCAAACTGGATCGAGAAACCTGGTGTCATCTTGCTGATGGCGTTACCTTTGGCTCTGATCGAAGGTAGCTTACGACCCCATTGGTTTGGGTTTCAAAACCTGTACGACGACTGGGCGAATGTTTGCTTGTACCTGCTGTATTTTATCTATGGCTATTTAATCTGTTCAGATGCTCGATTTGGAAGCGCGATCGACAAACATTTAGGGATTGCGACAACATTAGCGATCGTCTGTATGAGTGTGTTGCTCAGTCTGTGGCAGACCGATCTGATTCCCGATCGCGCTTACTCAGTCAACTATGTTCTATATCAATGTTTTCGAGGCTGCAATAGTTGGTTCTGGGTGTTGATGCTCTTAGGACTGGGACGGAAATTTTTGAATGTTAATAGTCGTTTATTGTCTTATACGAACGAAGCAGCTTACCCGGTTTACTTGCTCCATCAAACGGTTTTAGTGTCGATCGCGTTCTATGTGGTTCGTTGGAATGCGGCAGTCATGACAAAATTCTGGACAATTAGCACCGCTACAGTTGTTGTTACGATCGCGCTCTACGAACTGTTCATCCGACGGTTCAACCTTGTACGATTCCTATTTGGTCTGAAGCCAGTCATAAGGCAGTCGCGCCAAGAAGCCTCGATCGCGACTGCCTCAGATTCAAGCCAATCCTAGCAACTGAGTGAGTTCTAGAGTTAGATTGTTCCTGGATCGCGCTTGCCCAAAAGGTGCTGAACCGCTGTATTTGCTTCGGGAATTGCCAACACAAACGACGCGATCGAACAAAGTGTCGCAACTTGGCAATAGGCGCACAGTGCTTCATTATCCCGCCACTCGATTCGCGCTAGTCCCAATGCCACGATCGAATCAATCAGCGTTTTTCCTGCCATTGCGATCGGTAAGAGTGGCGCTTGTGTGGCGCGATTTGCTCCGCCTGCTCCAGCCAGCAATGCTGTAACTGAATAGTTGACAAGCATCATCAATCCATCCGGTGTATCAAATACGCTGTAGGCGAAATCGGAAGCATCGACTTTACTCGAATCAATTCCGGGAATGGGCGGATCAGGAAGTTTGTCGATCATGCCAACTTGATAGGCAGAGACCGCTTCTGCCATTGTTGCACCCAGGAAAGACAGTCCCATAATCAGGCGACGACGGGATAGATCAGGATTCTGACCTTTCCGTAGTTCCTCACTCAGTTGTCTTGGCTCCATTTGATGTTTTCTCCAGATGTAAGAATGTATTGGGTGAAGACGGTTTTCGGTCAAGCACACAACATTCACACAGTTTGGTTGCCAGGAGAATAGACAACACCACACTATAGGCAGAATTCGACGATTTTGAAGTGTTGTTGAATCGGCTTAAGAGGGTGTTTGGAAAGTAATCGTTCATCGCCTGAATCGCCCCTCGAATGGAATTCGGGGCTATCGGAACAAAGTCTGTTGAAACAGACTGAAGAGGATCTGAAGATTGGCTTTCAGTCCCCTTTAGTGGACTTTCTCCGATAGACCGTGATTTCTAATCACGGGTGGAACGTAATCGCAACGAAGAGTCTTTCTATACTTTTCAAATATCCTCTAAAAGCGCGATCGATTTTAGAAAGCGATCGACAATCAGTATACCTAGCCATTCACAACAGAAAGCTACCAACTCGGCAATAGAACCCTATCGCGACTTGGTAGCGAGTTATGGTGATTTGACTCTAGGACACATCGTAATTTTGACGGGATTTGACCTAGAAATCTGTATCGAAGATTGCTCAAATTCATCGATTGACGAGAATCACAGACGAGAAAGGGTCGATCGAGCATTCTATAGCAGTACCTACTTTAGTTAGAACACTTCTTAGAAAGCCCCCCAGCCCCCAAGTTTGGGGGAGTAAGAGTCTTAAGCCCCCAGAATTGGGGGTTTGGGGGCAACTCCGAGGATGTCCTAATCTAAACTTCTACTGCTATAGAAAAGTTATTTAACTGAGCAATCCATGATTCGACTTAATCAATTGATGATGGGCTTTTCCGTTGTGGTCGGTTGCTTGATTATTGGCATTCAGAACACGCCAAAACTTTGGCATCAATTCCAACTTTGGCAGCACTCCGGAGTGACTTGTGAGCAGTCTACAGAAGACGGAAAAGCCACACGCTACGGAAACGATTGCAGTTAAATCTCTTTCATGGCTTCGTTAATCTGCTGAGTGACAAAGGGCAAAATTTCTTCATTCGCACTGTGTGATTTGCCTTCGGTGAAGACGACGAGAAGATAGGGCTGCAAATCGGGCAGTTCAACATACGCGGCATCATGACGGACTCGGCTCATTAAGCCTGCTTTTGACCAAACTTTTGCAACTTGAGGAACACCGCCCCCGATGAAGCCCACGATTTGATTTTCGGGATCGGCTTCGAGATCTGCGGGATTTAGCGATCGCTTAATTAATTCCATCATCGACTGCGATCGCTCTGGTGTAACCGCTACGCCACCTACAATACTGTGAAGCAATTTCGCGGCTGCATTCGTAGTGAGCATATTCCGATTCTCGAAATCTTCCCCGTAAAAGGCGCGTTCTCGCCCGTAGGGACCATCACACCAAGTTTTTTGATTCACATTAATCGTGGCAAACTCTGACCAGTTCAACGATTGAAAATACCGATTCACAATATTGCGCTGATATTTCCAGGTTTCAAACGGTCCGGCTGCAAGTTCGGGTCCGCCTGTCGTACCGCTGAGAACATCCACAACCAGTCCAGTTGCATCATTACTCGAATCGACAATCATATCGCGCAGTGCCCGATCGAGTTCGGCAGAGGACGGGATCATGCCACGTTCTAACCATTCGTGTGCCGCGACTAGGTAAAATAGCTTGACCACACTGGCGGGGTAAATATTTTCAACACCGCGATAGGCGAATCCTCTGGGCGATCGCTGCCAAAATTCTTCGGGGCGAATCGCTCCGCCAGTATTGACGAACACAGGCGAGTCATACACAATCCAGGTCAATGCAATTTGATTTGCAGCAAGACTCGGAAACTGTGCCCAAGTCGCTTGTAAGACTCGATCGCCCAAGGTTTCTAACCGTTCGTCTTTGTGAAAAAAAGTCATAGCTCAGTGAAAGTTCTGCCTTATGCAATATCGCACGATCGCGAATCTCAATCTCTACGATTCACCGGATTTAAATCGGTTGGCAACGCAAGCGGCTGCGGGTCGCTATTTGAAGATTTTGTCAGATGAGCCGCTTCAGGTGATGACTTGTGAAGATGATTATCCGGGCTATCTTGATCCGCAGGATTTGAAGTCTCTGGAAAAGGCTGAAGAGTCGTATCAGGCGGCGGTTTGGACAGCGGAAGAAA
The DNA here is from genome assembly GCF_050565645.1 of Leptolyngbya sp. AN10. Taxonomy (NCBI): domain Bacteria; kingdom Bacillati; phylum Cyanobacteriota; class Cyanophyceae; order Leptolyngbyales; family Leptolyngbyaceae; genus Leptolyngbya; species Leptolyngbya sp. AN10. Next base: position 60,983 of record NZ_JBNXVP010000020.1, on the reverse strand, counting down.
TTCGCGATCGTATCTCTGAAGTGATCGAATTTACTCAAACGGCGATGTCGGTTCCGAATGAGTATCTTTGGGGTGGAACGGTTGCACCAGACTATGATTGTTCGGGCTTGATGCAGGCGGCGTTTGCTTCGGTGGGGATTCGACTGCCGCGAGATGCGTATCAGCAAGAGGCATTTTTACAGCCTGTTGAAGTGTTGATTCCGGGTGATTTGGTGTTTTTTGGCACTCCTGAGAAGGCGACTCATGTTGGGCTTTATCTTGGAAATCAGCAGTACATTCATAGTTCTGGCAAAGATCGCGGACGAAATGGAATTCACATCGATCGACTTTCAGTAGAGGGCGATGCGATCGAACAATATTATTATTCAATCTATCGAGGAGCGGGAAGAGTCAGTTCTAGTTATATTCCCCAGCAATGATGTCTGTTTTGATTTGGTTACTGTGTGCAATTAGTTTTTTCCTATCCCTTTGGGTTGTGATCCCGGCTCCGATTTTTTCATTGTTGCCGTTGAGTGTGGGCGCACCAGAGATTAGTCACTGGCTGGTTTTGACGAATACGATCGCGGCTCTACTTGCATTATTCCGCGTTCACTCTTTGCCATTGTTTATCGGAATGCTATTTGCACTAGGTTTGAGTCTAATTCCTGCTGTACAACTTCCCACAACAATACAACAAGCGAAAACAGCAATGATATCGACTTTGGGTGAAAGTTCTATGCAGCAAGTTTTACCCAGTTTTCGCTCTGCTCCTTTTGTTGTGTTCGATGCGTTTCGTGGAATTCCGAAAGCTGAGATTCGTCGAGATTTGAACATTCCGGTTGCGAGTCCTGATAATGTCCCACTCACGATGAATGTATATCGACCTGTGAAAGCAGGGAAGAATCCAGCGATCGTACAAATTTATGGAGGTGCTTGGCGATCGGGAACTCCGGACTCGAATGAAGACTTTAGCCAGTACATGGCAGCACAGGGCTATACCGTTTTAGCGATCGACTATCGACACGCGCCACAGTACAAGTTCCCCACACAGCTTGAAGATATTAGAACGGCAATTCAGTTCATTTTGCAAAATGCCGATCAGTATGAAGTGGATGTCGATCGCATGGCAATCATGGGACGATCCGCAGGGGGACATTTAGCGATGTTAACAGCGTTTGCGACCAATGCTTTTCCGTTTCGTGCGATCGTCAATTACTACAGTCCAGTTGAACTCACGGAAGGCTATAACAATCCACCGTTTCCTGATCCGATCAACAGTCGAGAAGTGCTAGAGAACTTTTTGGGCGGAACTCCAGTGCAGCTTTCGGAGCGATATCGACAAGCATCGCCTTATCAGCAAGTACGATCGAATCTCCCGCCAATCTTGCTAATCTATGGAGGCAAAGATCATATTGTGCAATCCCAATTTGGTCGAAGCTTGTATGAGAAATTGAATCAGAATGCCAACACTGCGGTGTTCATTGAAATACCTTGGGCAGAACACGCCTTTGATGCTGTGTTTAATGGGATTAGTAATCAGTTATCGCTCTACTACACAGAACGCTTTCTAGCATCAATACTGAAATAACCTAAGTTCGAGATAAGGCTGGGCGCTTGGCGGTTTCTAACCGCCACAGCAATTGAACGCAATTTCTTAGAGGGTGTTTGAGAAGGATAAAAAGCGGCTTTGCTTCGTTGCCAGTTCGCCCGGAAATAAATCTCCGGGCTAATGTAGGAAACTCCGCTGAAGCGGACTGCGAGCACAACACGGAGTTCTTAGCCCAGTTTAGTGGGCTTCCCCCGATTAGCCCGGAGATTCATGTCCGGGCGGATGAATGCAATGAACGATTACTTCTCAAACACCCTCTTATCCAGAACTCAGGTTGAAATAGCTATCGTACCTTCTGACGCGACTTCAGCACTTTCAATCTCTGACGTAACTCTTCAATTTCTGGCTTCTCTCGTCCGTAGCGCCATCGAACATACGCCTCGGAAATTTCGCGAATCGCATGAGATCGATCGTCGTTTTGAACTTTCTTCGCCGATCGAGCATATTCCAAAGGCGTATCTGCTGCACTCTTTCGATAACCTTGAGAGGCAAGTTGGGAGAGCATCTGCTGATAAAGTCGCTCCATCGGTTGCAACTTCCGCATCCGTCGATAGTAGCGCCATTTTTGCCAGCCTTGACCGATTAGCCAGACAGACATCGAGCTTCCAATGATAATCAAAGTCGCTGTAAAGAAGCCTTGCAAGCCTTGAGTAAAGAGAGCGAGGAACCAACCGATCGCATTTCCAACAATCCGAATTACTTCACTAATCCAAGCCGTCACAGGTAAAGGCAACCAGCTTGCAACCCAACTCCAGAACCGCTGCAACAAACTAAACGGCTGATAGTCTTCAACCGAAGGTGGAATGAGTTCATGACCAGGAATCGGGTCGATCGTAAACCATCCCATTCGCGGCACAAACATCTCTGTCATCGCGTAAGCATCTGTATTCCGAACAATGTACAGTCCAGTAAACGGATTGAACTGTCCCGGAGCGTATCCAGCAACCAATCGAGCGGGAATGCCAATCGATCGCAGCATCACAGTCAGTGCCGTTGAAAAATGATCGCGATCGCCGCCTTGATTCTTCAGAAAAGCAAGAACTAAATCCTCATTCGGTTCTAGTAGTTTGAACTCTTGCTGAATCCGATAACGCTGTTTCAAATACTGTCCGAGATACAAAGCTTTTTCATAATCTGCATCTAATGAATTCTCAGAAGTTGCTAAGATGCGATTCGTTTCTGCTGCTACCTGTTGTGCAATGCTCGGTGGAATCTGCAAATGTGGACTCTTTTGAGGATATTGCGCTCTGAGTGAATTCAACCGCAGCAAAGTACGATCGCGATACGGAACCGCCGAAACCACACTGTAAGTAATGCCATCACCTAAGTTAATCGGAGAACGCAATCCTGCCTCTGGATCGATCGCGATTTCATCCGTCGGAAAGTACACTTCTCTTGCTCGATCGAGGGCTGGCAGCAAGTTCGGCATATCCGAAATAATCGAAAAAGTCTGAACCACTTCGCGAGTTCGATTCACACTCACCGGAGTTGGCAAGATAAACCGATACGACCAAGGCAACCGTTTCACCGTCTGGGTTTTATCATTGCGAGAAACTTCCCAGCCTTGTCCGGTATATCGATCGAATGCCATCACCCGCCAAAAACCTTCAATCTGCGATCGGACTCGCATAATCGCTCGTGGCTTGAGTCTACCGCGCTGATTCTGATTAATCTTGTCGCCAAATCCTGCATAAAAATCCGCACTTGGATCACCCTCTTGTGTTCTACCGCGTCCCTGTCCTGTGCTCCCTCCCCGAATTCCAGCACGTAACTCTCCGCTCGATGGCGAGCCTGGATTGTTAATTACTCGATTATCAAATCGCTCATGCACACTTACCGGAGAACTGACTGGGAACATTCGCAATTGATACCCTGGCAAGCGCGGCATAAAGGCGAAAATGACTAATCCCAAGGCAAGCACGATCGCAAAAATCGCAGGCAACACTCGAAAATTGATCTTCTTAAAGCTGGTGCGCTCTAGCTTAACCACATCCACACCTAAGCGCGAACAATAATCAAGCATTAAAACGGGAAGTGCGATCGCCAAAAATACGAGCAACATTGCTCCGAATAGCATCGTTTGACTTAAGGTACTAGCAACCGAGAGCAGCACCAATCCAATGATCATCGAATAGCCCAAATCTTTGCGTCGTGGCAAATCAAAACTATGCAGCACTTGAATCTGAATCAAGAACTCTGCTAAGAGCAATCGATTATCACCCGATTGAGCATTTCCGAACATCTTGCCGAAAAAGCTGAACAATACGATCGTCATTGCGATCGCTAATAGAAACTTAAACCCAACATTCTTTTTCCCTCGTCGATGCCAACTCCAATACGCCCCGATCGCGCTGAGGGGAATTGCCCAGAGTGCTAACTGAGTTTCCGCCGCCAGATCAGTCGCTAAAATGCCGACACTAACGAGCGATTGGGTGAGGACTCGAAACAGAATCGACTCTTCGGGTTTTGCCTCTGGAATTGCTTGAATCCGGGCTTGGACTTGTTGCCACCAGTTTTTCATGAAGAAAAGATGAAGGGTAAGTTCACCCTCCAGAGTACCCGCGATCGAGTCCAACTATCGAGAATTCTGCACTCAATAAAACTAAGGCATTCCAGCGGGCGCAGATTAAATTAATTGCATCCTCGATTGTGATTTGCTTTGTGCTGAGAAAATGACAGCTTGATTCTGATGTGATCTACATCTCTTGTTGATGTGATTTATTGTCATGAGCAATCTAGAGCATCTGGGTATCTTTTGGGTAAGTTGCTATCGCCCCATCTGTCTCAGGAGCCAAGCTATGTCCGAATTGTCTGCTCAACAGTTTGAATTGAATGGTTATTCAGCGATCGAGCCAATCTATCTTGGTTCGAGAACGCTCGTATATCGGGCTGTTCGGAACAGCGATCGAGCTTCTGTGATTCTCAAACGATTGCGAGATGAAACACCAACGGTCGAAGAACAAACGCAGTTTCGCAATCAATACGTGATCACAAAAGACTTGGCGATTCCTGGGATTGTGCGGGTGATTGGGCTGGAATCTGGTGGCAACGGAGAAATTCTTGTTATGGAAGATTTTGGGGGCATCTCGCTCTCTGAGTTCTTCCGCAGGCATCGATTGTCGATCGCGCAATTTCTCTCGATCGCGGTGCAACTGAGCGAAACACTCTATGAGTTACATCAAGCTCGAATTATCCACAAAGACATCAAACCTGCCAATATTCTGATTCGTCCTGATTCGATGCAGGTTCGATTGATCGATTTTAGTATTGCTTCTCAACTGTCGCATCAAACTCAAGAGCTTCAACACCCCAACCAACTCGAAGGAACATTAGCTTATCTTTCTCCAGAGCAAACCGGACGAATGAATCGATCGGTTGATTATCGCAGCGATTTCTATTCTCTGGGCATCACGTTCTATGAGTTGCTGACGGGACAAGTTCCTTTTATGGGGAAAGATGCGCTTGAGATTGTGTATGGGCATCTTGCGAAAGAGCCAACTGCGATTCGATTGATGAATCCTGAAGTTCCTGAAGCGATCGAGCAAATCATTCAAAAGCTAATGGCGAAGAATGCAGAAGACCGCTATCAAAGTGCAAAAGGGTTACAAGCAGATCTAGAATATTGTTTAGAGCAGTGGAAAACAACAGGGACGATCGCAGCCTTTGAGATTGGAAAGCTCGATCGAATGGCTCAGTTCAACATTCCTGAAAAGCTCTACGGACGGGAAACTCAGGTTAAAATTCTGCTTGATGCGTTTGAACGAGCAAGACAGGGAAGTGCAGAATTCGTTGTGGTTTCTGGCTATTCAGGCATCGGAAAAACAGCATTAATTCGGGAATTGTTCAAGCCAATGACTGAAAGCAATGCTCACTTTGTCTCTGGAAAGTTTGAGCAATTCAAGCGGGACATTCCTTATGCTTGTTTAGCTGAAGCTTATCGGGGATTGATTCAGCAAATTCTAGCAGGAACGGCTGAGAAAATTGAGTTTTGGCGCGATCGCTTTCAAACTGCGCTCGGATCATCGGCGCAACTGGTGATTGATGTTATTCCAGAATTAGAGCTACTCATTGGTAAACAACCTTCTACACCAGAACTTTCACCGACAGAAGCTCAAACTCGATTCGAGCAGTCAATGTTCACGTTCATGACGGCGGCATCGTGCACTGAATATCCAGCAGTCGAGTTTATGGATGATTTGCAGTGGGCAGATTTAATGTCGATTACGTCGCTTAAATCATCCATGCAAAGTCCGGCGAATCGATATCGTTTGATCGTGGTTGCTTATCGGGATAACGAAGTCGATCCGACGCACCCATTAGCTCAAACGCTGTCCCAGATGCAGTCAGAAGGCATCGCATTTGAGCAGATCAATCTCGCGCCCTTATCACTTTATGATGTGATGCAACTTGTTGCAGATACGTTGCAATGTCATTTCTCTAAAGTTCAACCCTTAGCAAAGCTACTGCACGACAAAACTCAAGGAAATCCTTTTTTTATCACTGAGTTGTTGAAGTCTTTGCACGCTGAAGAACTATTGAAGTTTAATTTGGGGACTAATGCTTGGCACTGGGATCTGAAACTAATTCAACAGCGCAATATTACCGAGAATGTAGTTGAACTGATGATTGCTAATCTCAAAAGGCTTCCATCTCATGCTCAAACTGTTCTGAAATTAGCCGCTTGTATTGGTAGTCAATTCGATCTCAAAACGCTGTCGATCGTTAATCAGCAATCGACAACCCGAACCTTGCAATCACTCTGGGATGCGATTCAACAAGGCTTTATCCTGCCATTAGACAAAAGCTGCCAATTTGGAGCAAATGACTCTAATGAACTTCAGACTCAAAGGTTTAGATTCCTCCACGATCGCGTTCAGCAAGCCGCTTACGAACTAATTGATGAAGACCAGAAACAAGCGACTCATTTAATGATCGGTCAGTTGCTCTATGAACGTACTCCAGAAACAGAGCGAGAATCAAACATTTTTACGATCGTTGGTCATTTGAACACGGCGATCAATTTAGTTTCAGATAGAGAAGAATTAGCTCGATTGAATTATCTGGCTGGACGGAAAGCAAAATCATCGATCGCTTACGATTTTGCTCAGAAGCACTATTCACTTGCACTCAGTCTCTTAACGGACACGATTTGGCAGACAGACTATGAGTTTGCGCTGAAATTGCACGAGGAAGCGATCGAGATTGCCTATCTGTGTGGTGACTTTGAGCAAATGCAGCAACGAGCAAAATGGCTGTTTGCACACACAAAAACAGTCCAAGAACGCATCAAAATCTATGAGCTTCAAATCTCCGCGCAAATTGTTCAAGGCAATCCGCAAACTGCGATCGTTTTTGCATTAGAGATTTTGGAGCAATTAGGAATCTCTCTCCCGACCAGTCCCACTGCTGCGGATGTCGAACAACTCCAAGCTGAGATTGCAGCTATGTTACCCCCAGACTTGATGGAGTTGACTAAGTTACCCCAGATGACCGATGCGAATTCGTTAGCTGCTTCTCAAATTCTGATTAGTATCTACTCAGCCAGTTTTGTCACGAATCAATTCCTGTTTGCTCAGGTCGTAATGACGATGGTGAAACTATCGCTGATTCATGGCAATTCAGCCCTTTCTGCCTGTGCTTACGTCGGATATGGCTGTTTGTTGGTCAACTACTTTGATCAGCCCGCATTATCTTACCAATCCGGTTGTCTTGGATTAACGTTAGCGGAACAGTTTGGCGATCGCTGTATGGAGTCGATGTCGATTCACATCTTTGCTACATTCGTTCTGCCGCAGAATAGAGCCTTGCAGGAGGCAGTTTCACTGCGTGAGCGGGGAATGATTGCCGCGATCGAGAGCAGCAACCCAGAGATTCTGGGTTGGCATTATGTGGATGGTTCGCATGACTTATTCTTTCTGAGTCGGACACTCCCAGCGGTTGAAACTAAAATCGCGGGCTATGTCGCAAACTTAGAGCAGTACAATCAACGGTTTCAACTCCTCTGTGTTCAATCCTTACACCAGATGATTCTGAATCTACTAGAGCCTTCCGAAAATCCCTGGTTGCTGGTAGGCAAAACCTTTGATGAAGTCACTGCGACTGAGAATGCAACCGAGGATATGCGAGCGCTTTTGGGTTTTACATACACCTTTAAGCTAATGCTGTGTTGTTTCTTTGATCAGGCAATTCTGGGTCTGGAATCGGCAAAGACAGCGAGATTGGGCATTCGTGGTTTAACCGGAAATACGGTTTGGCATTGGTTCCATTTCTACGAGTCGTTAGCTCATTTGATGGCATTTGATTCATTACCAGAAACAGAACAAGCACAGGCACTTGAACAAGTTGCTGTGAATCAGCCGATTTTAGAACGATTAGCCAGTCGTGCGCCAATGAACTATCAAGCAAAGCTGGATCTAGTAAACGCAGAACAGTGTCGCGTGATGAAGCAGTACGAAAAAGCGATCGGACTTTACGATCGAGCAATTACAGGCGCACTCGAAAACGGCTTCATTCAAGAGGCAGCATTCGCGAATGAACTGGCAGCAAAATTCTACTTCAAGCTCAACAAATCAAAAATTGCTCAAGTCTATCTCAGGGAAGCATATCAGCAGTATGAACAATGGGGCGCGATCGCGAAACTCAGACAGCTTGAAGTGCAGTATCCTAGTTATCTACTGTTTCCTACTTCGATTCATCAAACCAGAAGCAGCACCAGTACGAGTACAGAGCGCCTGGATCTCGCCACAATTATCAAAGCGACGGAAGCTATTTCGAGTGAATTGGTGCTCGATCAATTGCTCGATCGACTCTTGCACATCATTCTAGAAAATGCAGGAGCGCAGAAGGGTTGTATTATTCTCGATCGAGCAGGAGAACTATTCATTGAGGTTGCAGATACGAATCAAGATGCTTCAGAAGTAATTGTCGAGGCGATTCCGTTAGCTCAGAGCCAAGATTTTCCCTTGTCTATCTTGAACTATGTGGCTCGAACTCAGCAAGCGATCGTCTCGATCGATGCCACAACAGAGAGCATTTGTGCAAGCGATCCCTATGTCTTGAAGCATTCTCCAAAGTCATTGTTATGCACACCAATTTTGTACCAGGGCAAGTTTATCGGACTGGTGTATCTAGAGAATAACTTGGTCAAAGGCGCATTCACGCACAATCGCCTAGAGACCGTGAAAATTTTGATGGGACAAGCCGCGATCGCGCTTGAAAATGCTCGTTTGTTTACCTGTATTCAAGAAAAAGCGACCGAGCTAGAGCGATCCGAGTCACGTTTAAGCAAGCTGTTTGAGCAGTCTGCTGATGCCACTTTTATCTTTGATCCGCAACAACTCAAGTTCACGAAGTGCAATCAAGCCGCAATAAAACTCTTAAAGTTTGATACCAAAGAACAACTGATTGGATTGGGACCGGGTGATATTTCCCCTGAATTTCAGCCAGATGGAAGACCTTCGATCGAGGTTGCGATCTGGATGACTGCACTGGTTTTTGAAAATGGAAGTCATCGATTCGAGTGGCTTTGTCATACAGCGAAGGGGGAACCAATCTGGCTTGAGATTGTCCTAACCTTAATGTCGTTTGATGATCAGCCAATTTTCCACGGGATTTGGCGCGATTTGACAGAGCGTAAACAGGCTGAAGCGGCACTAAGAGATAGTCAAGCGCAGCTAATCCAAGCGGAGAAGATGTCAGCTTTAGGGAACTTAGTGGCGGGTGTTGCTCATGAAATCAACAATCCGATCGGCTTCCTCAATGGCAGTATCAGCAATGCCAAAGACTTTGTGCAAGATATATTCACGCATCTGGAACTCTGTGAGCAACAGTTTCCGAATGATGCAACCATGAGCGCTCATGCAGAAGAGATTGATCTAGAGTTCGTAAAAGCAGACTTGCCGAAACTGTTGAATTCGATGAAAACCGCAGTCGATCGAATTAAATCAATCAGCCATAGTCTGCGAACTTTTTCACGTGCGGACACTGAAAACGCGATCGTGGCGAACATTCACGAAGGCATCGATAGTACATTGATGATTCTGAAATATCGCCTGAAAGCGAATGAATACCGCCCTGAAATTAAAGTCATCACGAACTATGGAACGATTCCAAACATTGAATGCTTCCCTGGACAACTCAATCAGGTGTTCATGAACATTTTCGCTAATGCGATCGATATGTTTGATGAGTCACAAGATCGTCAACCTCAGATGATTACGATTCAAACTGCACAAGTTGATCAAAACGCTGTAGAAATTCGGATTCGAGACAACGGCAAAGGAATGCCTGATGAAGTAAAAGCGAAAGTCTTCGAGCATTTATTTACTACGAAAGTAGTCGGCAAGGGAACTGGATTAGGATTGTCGATCGCTCGCCAAATTATTGTTGAGAAACATCAAGGCTCGATCGCGGTCAATTCTACGATCGACGAGGGTTCTGAGTTCGTGATTTCCTTGCCTATCAATCAAAATCCATAATGACTAGAGCAATCCGGTTTGAGTTGTGAGATTCGGGAACGCCCCCAAACCCCCAATTCTGGGGGCTAAGAGTCTTGTTCCCCCAAGCTTGGGGGTTAGGGGGCACGATCAATCCTGCAATTCACAACTGATTTAGGATTGCTATAGAGCCTGACCCTTTCTAAAAATGCGATGAACGATCGTACCCGAAGTTGTCATTTCTCTAATTTTTGCGATAGAACTCAGAGAACAATTGACGCGCTAAGTAGTTAGGAGAACTTTCATGGCTTCACAGAATTCTGCTCAATCTTCACCGCAAACCGCTCAAGACACCCAAACCGATTCTCGCCTGCCGATTCGGACTTCTAGCGATTGGGAAAAACCCTCGATCGAAGAACTCGATCTGTGTCTAGAAGTGACCGCTTACGTCTATCACTGGCAATAGGCGGGACACAACACATGAATTCAATTAAACGGATTGCGCTTGGACTGGGAAGCGCAGCGATCGGGCTGTCGATGTCCGCTTGTTCGCTTCCGCCTGCGAGTACAACTTCTGCTTCGAGTGAACCTGCGTCTACTCAAGTAGGTTCTCAAGTGGATTCTCAAGGGAATTCTCAGGTGGCTTCGACCAACACCGCAGCACAAGGATATCGAAAGGTCGAGGTGTTAAACAAGCTCGAACGCCCCTGGGGAATGGTGTGGCTGCCGGATGGTCGATTGCTAGTCACCGAAAAAGCAGGTGTGATGCAAATCGTGAGAAACGGCAAGTTGGAGAATAAGATCTCCGGTGTTCCTTCGGTGATGTATCAGGGTCAAGGTGGATTGATGGATGTTTCGATTCATCCTCGATTTGCTGAGAATCGATTTGTCTATCTGACTTATTCAGCGGGAACGGTTGATGCCAATCGAACTCGTGTTGCTAGAGCCGTACTGGACGGTAATACTTTGCGGGATCTCAAAGTGATCTTTGAGGTGAATCAAACTAAATCTGGTACTCAACACTTCGGTTCGCGGATTGTTTGGCTACCGGATAATACGATGTTGGTGTCGATCGGGGATGGGGGGAATCCTCCGGTTTCGCTGAACGGAGAGTTAATTCGCAAACAAGCTCAGAATCTCAACAGTCGTTTAGGGAAAGTCGTGCGCCTGAATGATGATGGGTCTGTGCCGCGTGACAATCCGTTTGTGAACAAGCCGAATGCTGATCCGACAGTTTGGAGCTATGGGCATCGGAACATTCAAGGATTGGCAATTGATCCGACAAATAACCGAGTCTGGGCATCGGAACACGGCTCACAGGGTGGCGATGAATTGAACTTGTTGGCAGCGGGTCAGAACTATGGATGGCCCGTGGTTACGCATAGTAAAGAGTACTGGGGCGATGAGATTACACAAGAGCGATCGCGTCCGGGAATGGTTGATCCGAAAGTGGTTTGGACTCCTGCAACTGCTCCGGGTGGATTATTGTTTTACACAGGCGATCGCTTTCCCGCTTGGAGAGGAAACTTATTCTCTTCGGGGTTGGTTTCTCGTGATCTCAAGCGGATTCAGTTAGACGCTCAGGGGAATGTTCGCGGTCAAGAAGCGATCGAGGTCGGTCAGCGGGTGCGCGATGTCTCACAAGGTCCCGATGGCTTAATCTACTTCATCACCGATGATGGGATTTTGTGGAGATTGGAGCCGACCGGATGATCGTGAGAATTTTGGGAGCGGCGGCGGGTGGCGGCTTTCCGCAGTGGAATTGTCGCTGTCGAAGTTGTGAAGCGAGTCGATCGAGCATTGCGAAATCATTCACTCAATCCTCGATCGCGATTCGATCAGACAGTGGAGATTGGTTTTTGATCAATGCGTCGCCGGATGTCCGCCAGCAAATTGAATCGATGAGGTCGCAGAACTGTTTTGAGGAACAAGATCAGCGATCGATTCCGTTTGCTGGAATTTTTCTCACTGATCCTGAGATTGATCACACGACAGGTTTGATTCTGCTGCGGGAATCTTCGCAACCGCTGAAAGTCTATAGTCCTGTTGCGGTTCAATCAGCGTTAACGACAGGCTATTCATTGTTCTCAACACTGCAAAATTATTGTGGTGTCGAGTGGTTGCCGATCGAAGAATTTCATTCACCTGAGTTAGAGATTGAGGCTTTTGCGCTTTCGACGAAGCCACCGAAATATATGCAGGCAACCTCGGAACAAGTTTGGGGAGTTGGATTAACAATTCGCGATCGCATCACAGGCGGCGTTCTTACTTATACGCCCGGACTCGCTGCCATTGATCAAACCATGCAACACCGATTTGAAGCGAGTGATTGTATTTTGATCGATGGCACGTTCTGGACAAACGATGAACTGCCTGCGATGGGTGTGGGAACTCGATCGGCGCTTCAAATGGGACATTTACCTTTGTCTGGAGAAGATGGCAGTTTGAAAAAACTCGAACAGTTATCTACTCGCAAAATTCTCGTCCATATCAATAACACCAATCCAATTCACATTCCTGATTCTCCAGAGCGTCGAACGGTTGAAGCTCAGAATGTTGAGATTGGATATGACGGCTTAATGTTCACGCTCTAAGAAATTACATATGCTCACTTCCCCTCAAGTTATCCCGGAATGCTGGTCGCCTGAAGCTTTCGAGAATGAGCTTCGTCAGCAACATCGTCGTTATCATCATTTGCATCCGTTTCATCAGCGAATGAATGCTGGAGAACTATCGCCTGAAGAGGTTCAACGTTGGGTGATCAATCGTTTTTACTATCAGCGCAGTATTCCGCTGAAAGATGCAGCTATCTTATCGAACTGTCCGGATCATGAAGTGCGACGCGAATGGATTCAGCGCATTATTGATCATGATGGTCGCGCAGTTGGAGAAGGCGGAATCGAAGCTTGGTTACGATTAGGGGAAGCGGTTGGACTGTCCCGCGATCGACTGTTGAACGATCAAGAAGTTTTACCCGGTGTGCGTTATGCGGTCGATGCTTATGTGAATTTCTGCAAAACGAAACCGTGGATTGAAGCGATCGCTTCTTCTCTAACTGAACTATTTGGACCGGATGCAATTCGCGATCGCTTAGTCTCTCTCGAAAAGTACTATCCCTGGATTGATCCAAAAGGCTTCGACTATTTTCGCGTTCGATTGCATCAAGCGCCACAAGATGCCCGTTACGCTTTGAATCTAGTTCTACAACATTGTCAAACCCTTGAAATGCAGCAGAAAGCAGTACAAGCCTTAATCTTTAAGTGCGATTTGTTGTGGAGCCAGTTGGAAGCCATCGATCGAGGTGATACTCGTCCGGGAGTACAGCATGAACGCGAATAGTTCACCGTATCTCGCTTGTGGTGTGCGACTCTTTTGGGATGAAGTTCGACAACAGCACTTTTTACTCTTTCCAGAAGGTGCAATCAAGCTCAATCGAACCGCTTTAGCAATTTTAGAACGCTGCGATCGACAACATACGATCAGCGAAATCATTGCAGAACTCACGGCGCAGTTTGATCAAATGGTTGAATCGGATGTGTATCAACTTGTCGATCGTATTTCACAGCGAGGATTGCTGAATGAATGAGATTCCCCGCCCGTTTACTCTAGTTGCTGAACTAACTTATCGCTGTCCGTTGCGCTGTCCGTATTGCTCGAATCCGATGAACTGGAGCGAATATCGGCAGGAACTTTCGACCGAAGATTGGGTGCGCGTGATTCGGCAAGCTCGACAGGCGGGCGTGTTGCAATTGGGACTGACAGGCGGAGAACCTTTACTGCGAGATGATTTAGAAATCCTAGTCGAGACTGCGGCGGGACTAGGACTTTATACGACGTTAGTAACTGCTGGAACTCTGTTCGCTCCAGAACGAGCAGCAAAGTTAAAAACTCTAGGATTAGATCATGTTCAAATTAGCATTCAGGATAGTGACTTGCAGAACAACGATCGCATTGCTGGAACTCGATCGTTTGATCAAAAACTCACAGCCGCTCGGTTCGCAAAAGAGCTAGGGTTTCCGCTGACGTTGAACTTTGTCTTGCATCGTCAGAACCTCGATCGTATTGAAGAAATGCTGTTACTCGCAGAAGGACTCAATGCCGATCGAGTAGAACTTGCAAACACTCAATACTATGGATGGGCATTGTACAATCGAACTGCATTGTTACCGACTCGCGAACAGTTAACTCATGCAGAGCAAGTTGTAAAAGCGGCTCAACAACGCGGCAAAATCCCGATGGGAATTCTCTATGTGATTCCAGACTATTACGCTCAGTATCCCAAGCCTTGTATGGGCGGTTGGGGCAATCGAACGCTGATTATTACTCCCACAGGTGAAGGTTTACCTTGTCAAGCCGCAATGGAAATTCCAAGTCTTGAGTTTGGTAATGTTCGAGAGCATTCACTCGATTGGATTTGGTTTGAAGCACCGGGAATGAATCGATTTCGCGGCACAGATTGGATGCCTGAACCTTGTCAGAGTTGCGATCGCAAAACGCTCGATTGGGGTGGCTGTCGATGTCAGGCATTCCTACTGACTCAAAATGCAGAAGCGACTGATCCTGTATGTCATTTATCTCCCGATCGCGCTCAAATTCAATCCGTATTAGATCAAGTGCCTGAGCAAGTAGGAAGATTTGCTTACCGCGATCGACAAGTGGTTTAAAGGGTTTTCATCGATCGGTTTCAGAAATTCTCTAATTCGACTCTCATCTTCGATATTTCTCTCTCTCCGATCGCTCTAGGAGCTTACAAATGCACTGCGGGAGATCTCGGATTCGCTTTAGGAGTTTACAAATACTCTCCACGAGGTCTCGAATTGACTCCAGGAGCTTACAAATACGCTTCACGAGTTTACAAATTGATTCCGGGAGTTTACGAATACGCTCTATGAGATCTCGAATTGACTGTAGGAGTTCACAAATGCACTCTGGGAGTTCACAAATACACTTCGTGAGTTTACGGTAACTTTAGCTGCGATCGCAGATTGCACCCGACTCGAAGGTGGAGAAGTTCGCTTTGTCATCGGTCTACTTCGCACAACTACATCGTTTTAAAGTGTTGACAAACCCTGAAAATTCTCGATCGAGGGTCTTGACTTCCTCTCGATTCCTTTGTTAAGGTTCTGGATATTGAACTTTATCGCCACTTCAGCAAATGCGTTACAGCGTTTCCTACTTTTACTTTTTTTGGCGATCGGCGGCTCACCCGGCGAGGTAAATCCTCATGTGTCCGTCTGGTGAGCCGCAGAGTAATATCTGCGGTTTTTTAATGTCCTAAATTTTTCCACAGCAATGACTCACCTCACTTCCTGGCTTTACGGTTTTTACTTTTTTACCCACAGACGTTCTGGGTGAGTTGGTTGCTTGCGCGATTTACCAGCCCGGAACCTCGAACAGGCTCCGGGTTTTTTGTTTGAAGTTCATCCATTTCTTAGGAGTTTCACCATGAAAGATGCCAAGTTAGTTCTCAAAGCCAATCCCGATCATCAATCGATCGTGTCGCTGTCAAAAGAAGTCTCGATCGGCGGTCAAGAGATAGTCATTATCGGGGGTCCGTGTGCAGTCGAGAGTTTGACGCAGATGGAAACCATAGCTCGTGAACTCAAATCGGCTCCGATTCAAGCATTAAGGGGAGGTGTGTACAAACCGCGCACTTCCCCTTACGCTTTTCAGGGCGCAGGATTGGAAGGATTGGAAATTTTAGCCACGGTTAGCAAGCAGTATGATTTGCCCGTTGTGACTGAAGTGATGGCGATTTCGCAGATTGAAGAGATTTCCGCTTATGCAGATATGCTGCAAGTTGGCAGCCGCAATATGCAGAATTTTGATCTGCTCAAAGCATTGGGACAAGCTGGAAAGCCGATTTTGTTAAAGCGGGGACTGGCAGCAACGATCGAGGAATTCGTCATGGCAGCCGAGTACGTCATGAGCCACGGAAATCCGAATGTTGTTCTCTGTGAGCGCGGCATCCGGAGCTTCGATAGTTACACGCGCAATGTTCTCGATCTTGGTGCAGTCGTCGCTCTAAAACAGTTGACTCATCTGCCTGTGATTGTTGATCCCAGTCATGCAGCGGGACGACGAGAATTGATTGCAGATTTATCAAGAGCCGCGATCGCTTGTGGAGCCGATGGATTGATCATTGAAAGTCATCCTGATCCCGATAAATCTGTGTCGGATGCACAGCAAGCTTTGTCGATCGAGGCGATGACGCAGTTAGTTCGCAGTATCAAGCCTGTGGCGGAAGCAGTGGGGCGAAAAATGTACGGAGTGGAATGTCCACAATTCGCGATCGTATAGTTTGTGAATCGAAATTTTGCGTCGCTGCGGTGTTGTCCGCCCGGCGCTAAACCGTCCGGGCTAATGGGGGAAAGGAGGCTGAAGCCCCCTCAGAGCATAATCTTAGCCCACTTCAGTGGGGTTCCTTCGATTAGCCCGGTCGGTTCAGCGCCGGGCGAGATAGCGGATGAACGCACCAAAATTCACAAATAGAAAATGCGACAGATCTAAAATGATCTGTCGCATTCAAGCAATCAATTAAGCAACCGATCGATCTTGTTCCGATACTGCTCGACTCGGACGCTTCAGCATAAAGGTTGCAACAATGATTCCCACGATCGCTAAAATTGCAGTGGGATAAAAGAACAAGGTATAGCTACCGAATGTATCTTTGATTCGACCTGCTAAGACTGTTCCCAACACTGCCCCAACGCCATAAGCCGTAAACACAATGCCATAGTTCTTGGCGTAGTTATTCGCATCAAACAAAGTCGCAGTTGCAGTCGGCGCGATCGCTAACCAGCCTCCCAAACACAGCCAGAACAAACAGAATGCGATCAAATAGCTGGCAACCTGTCCCGCTTGAGCATTGATCATCAGAATCGAGGCAATCAAAATCAGCACATAAGAGACGATCGCAGCCTGCTTGGTCGAAACGCGATCGGACAGCCAGCCAAACAGTGGACGACCTAGCCCATTAAACACTGCAAACAAAGAAACCGTTGCATCCGCAGTTACTTTATCGAGCTTGACAATTTCTTGAGCGACTGGGCTAGAAATTCCGATCGCGGCTAGTCCTACAAAGGTTCCGATCGTGTAGCAGATCCACAACCCGTTAAAGGTTTGAGTTCCCAACATTTTCGTTCCTTGAGTAGCGATTGTTTTAGTGCTCGGAGTCCAACCGCTCGGAGTCCAGCCTGCGGGCGGCATCTTGAGCGCGAACGAGATCAACACAATAATTGCCGCAAACGCCGTTCCCAAAATGATGAAAGACTGCCTAACTCCGTAAGTTGCAATCAGATTTCTTGCGATCGGTGCAGTAACCAGTGGCGATAGTCCGAATCCGATCACGGTCGTTCCGACTGCAATCCCCTTCTTGTCAGGAAACCATTTAGCGGAGACTGCCAGCGGCACACCGTAAACGATTCCAATTCCAGCACCTGTGATCACTCCATAGGTAATGACTAGCATGAAAGCACTGGCATCTAGTCCAGATAGGACATAGCCTAATCCGGTGATAATGCCGCCGACCGCAGTAACTAATCGAACACCATAACGCTCAATCAAAAAGCCTGCGATCGGCATCAATATCGCAAAAACTACCAGCAGAATTGTGAAGGGTAGTAAACTCTCGGTAGCATTAATTTTCAGGAGCGTTTGCAGTGGTGTACGGAAAATACTCCAGGAGTAAACCGTTCCAAGACAAAGTAAAGCAAGAATGCCGAGCGGAATAAAGAGCCAGCGACCTTTCTCCGCAGGCATACCAAAAAGAGTAACGTTATTCATCGTTTTAGGAAAAAGGGAAATTCCAACGCGAAACGCTCACGAAGCTATAGAGAGCGTCGCGTCGGGTGAGCTAGAGAAATCTCGAATGATCTGAACTGTATCAGTCAAGATTGACAAATGTTTAACCGAAATAATTTCAGTTTCTACTGATTTTAATAGATTTAGGTCTATTGCTATTTTTCTTCAATGATGAAGTTAGAGTTTTTATCAAAAGTGAGACAATACAAGCTCATTCAATTTTTATCATCATGCAGAGCAATTTATTTACTTCCGTTTTGCTACCGCTGGCTTTAGCGATCGTGATGTTAGGAATGGGCTTAAGTCTCGTGCCTGATGATTTTCGCCGCATCACACGCGATCCTAAAGCGGTCGCAGTCGGAACAGTCTGTCAAGTTTTACTCTTACCGCTGATTGGAGCATTAGTTACTTTAGTTGTTCCGATGCAACCAGCGATCGCGGTCGGGTTGATTGTGCTTGCAGTCTGTCCCGGTGGTCCTTCCTCAAATTTGATTACTTATCTTGCTAAGGGCGATGTTGCTTTGTCGGTGACATTAACCGCTGTGAGTAGCATTATCACGGTGTTTACGATTCCGATTTTTACGAATTTAGCACTGCAACGTTTTTTAGGGCAAAGTGCAGCAATCGCGCTTCCGATCGGACAAACGATGCTGCAAATCTTCCTCATTACGTTGCTCCCGATTGCGATCGGAATGTTGATTCGCCAGCGATTTCCCACGACTGCAAAACGGTTAGAGAAGCAAATGGGACGAATTGCACTTGGACTACTGGCATTAATTATTGCTTTGTTGCTCGTGCGTGAAGGCAGTAAACTTCCAGGATTTATTGTGCAGGTTGGGATCGGAGTCTTGTTGCTGAATCTAGCAGCAACCTTCACTGGATTTTTTGCGGGAAAACTATTTCGACTACCGATCGCACAGCAGATTTGTATCGCGATCGAGGTTGGAATTCAGAATGGAACATTAGCGATCGCGATTACCGCAGGTCTGTTAAACAATCCTGATATGGCAATTCCAGCAGCAGTGTATAGCTTACTGATGTATGTCACTGGATTTGGCGCAATTCTCTACGGTCGAAACTCAAATCTGCGGTAAACTCTGTATTCATCAGCGTTCTTGAGTCGATTATTATGTCTTCTTTGAAATATCCACGTACTTCAACTGTTGATCAAAAAGACATCTATCATGGGGTGGAAATTGCAGATCCGTATCGCTGGCTGGAAGATCCCGATTCCGAAGAAACTCGTGTTTGGGTTGAGGCACAAAATCAAGTTACTTTCAGCTACCTAGAACAAATTCCAGCACGAGAATCGATCAAGCAACGGCTCACACAGCTTTGGGATTATGAGAAATACAGCATTCCTTTTAAGCGGGGAGAGCGCTATTTCTATTTCAAAAATGATGGCTTGCAAAATCAAAGCGTTCTCTACACTTTGAATGCGCTAGATGGTGAGCCGCGAGAACTATTAGATCCAAATAAACTTTCGGAAGATGGCACGATCGCGCTTTCTGGTCTGGCAATCAGCGAAGATGGAAACTGGATGACGTATGGATTATCGACGGCTGGATCAGATTGGCAAGAATGGTCTGTGCGGAAGATTGAAACCGGAGAGGATAACAGCGATCGTATTCAATGGGTAAAATTTTCTGGCGCTTCTTGGACAACGGATCATCAAGGGTTCTTTTACTCTCGCTATCCAGAGCCAAATGAATCGACGCAGTATGCAGACATCAATCATTTCCACAAGCTTTACTATCACCGACTGGGAACGGATCAATCTGAGGACATCTTAGTATTTGAACTTCCAGATCAAAAGGAAGCCTTGCTCGGTGGTGGTGTGACAGAAGATGGAAACTATCTAGTGATCTCTGTTCGCTTTGGTTCTGCACCTAAGAATTTGATTTATTACAAAGATCTCACTGCTCCTGATGCTCCGGTTGTTCCGTTGATTGATATTTTAGAAGCAGAATATAGCTTAATTGATAACGAAGGTAGCTTGTTCTGGTTTGAGACGAACTTAGATGCACCTCGTGGGCGAGTGATTGCGATCGACCTGAAAAATCCCGATCGTTCTAACTGGAAAGAAGTCATTCCCGAAGCTCCCGAAACCCTTCAGAGCGTGAGTCTCTTCGGCAATCAATTCGTTGCTTCCTACCTCAAAGATGCTTACAGCCAAATCAAAGTTTTTGATCTACAAGGCAAATCAATTCGAGAGATTGAACTCCCCGGAATTGGCTCTGTCGGCGGATTTGGCGGAGAACGCAAAGACACCGAAACCTTCTACAGTTTCACCAGTTTCACAACGCCACCAACAATCTATCGCTACAACTTAGAAACCGGAGAAAGTACGCTATTCAGACAGCCTCAAGTCGATTTCAACCCCAACGACTACGAAGTTAAGCAAGTTTTCTATCACAGCAAAGATGGCACTCAAGTCCCCATGTTCATCACTCACAAAAAGGGCTTAGAGCTAAACGGGAACAATCTCACTCGCTTGTATGGCTATGGTGGATTTAATGTTTCACTCACTCCAAATTTTTCTGTTGCCAATCTCGTCTGGATGGAGCGCGGCGGCGTGTTTGCCGTTCCCAATCTACGCGGTGGTGGCGAATACGGGGAAGCATGGCATCAAGCAGGAACAAAACTGAACAAGCAAAATGTATTCGATGATTTTATTGCAGCAGCAGAATGGCTGATCGAGCATGGATATACCACTTCTCAGAAATTAGCGATCGCGGGTGGTAGTAATGGCGGTTTACTGGTTGGAGCCTGCATGACTCAACGCCCAGACTTATTCGGTGCAGCAC
This sequence comes from Leptolyngbya sp. AN10, assembly GCF_050565645.1. Taxonomy (NCBI): domain Bacteria; kingdom Bacillati; phylum Cyanobacteriota; class Cyanophyceae; order Leptolyngbyales; family Leptolyngbyaceae; genus Leptolyngbya; species Leptolyngbya sp. AN10. Next base: position 40,350 of record NZ_JBNXVP010000020.1, on the reverse strand, counting down.
TTCCCGCAGTGGGCGTACTCGATATGCTCAGATTTCCGAAATTTACGATCGGTTGGGCATGGATCAGCGACTATGGTTCTCCAGATGAACCTGAAGAATTCAAAGCCTTGTACGCTTACTCTCCGCTACACAATTTGAAGCCTGGAACAAGCTATCCTGCTACTATGATTACCACGGCGGATCATGACGATCGAGTGGTTCCTGCTCACAGTTTCAAGTTTGCAGCAGCACTCCAAGCGGCTCATCAGGGAGAACAACCTGTGCTGATTCGGATTGAGACGAAAGCAGGACATGGAGCAGGAAAGCCGACTGCAAAGATCATCGAAGAAATCGCAGATCAATGGGCATTTCTTGAGGCGGTGCTTTAAGCGATCGCTTTACGGTACGGTTTCTGAATTTGCTGGAGGATTGCTGTCTGCACTCTCTGAATTAGTTTTCTCCTTTTTCTCGCCATTTCCACGCTCTTTTTTGTCTTCTTGCTCTGATCCAGACTCTCCTGAAGTGGGAGTTGCTTCTGGCGTTGGAGTCGGAGAGGGAGAAACCGACGGACTCGGAGAAGGTTCAGAATTGACGGGTGGTTCTGGATCTGGAGTCGGTTCAGGCGGTTCTGGATCTGGAGTCGGGTCTGGTGTAACTGTAGGAGATGGAATTGGTTCGCTGGTCGCTCTTGGTTCTGGATCTGGAGTCTTTTGGGGTACAACCGGGGCGGGAGTTCTGAGTTGTTCGGTGTTCAGTTCTGGACGAGTCGATCGCTCTGGAATTGGGGATGTCGCAGGGCTGGGAGCGGTGGTTGAAGCCGAAAATTGAGTTGCCCATACCCCCGCAGAGATTAATCCGACTCCAACAATGCCACTCCAGAGCCAAGGTTGCCCGCCTTTAACGGGTTGCTGAGGTGGCGTGGTCTGAACCGTCGATCGAGGTGATCCTAAAGCAACTGTGGCAACCTGACTCAAAGGTGCAGAGGGAGTCGATTCAGAGGTTACAACCGGACGATCAATCGTTCCGGGCTGCGGAAGTAAAGCTAACCATTCATTGATGCTTGCGGGTCGGTGATGCAGTTCAAGCGCCATGCCATGCAGAATTGCTTGATTGGTCTTTGAACTGAGATCGGGACGAAATTCTTGCGGTTCTGCAAGCGGTTGTCGATCGCGCAAAATTGAAGCGATCGGAACTTGAGCCGTGACGAGAGAATACAGAGTAGCTGCCAGTCCATAAACATCGATCGCGGCGGTTCGTTTGGCTTGTGGCAGATATTGCTCGATCGGGGCATACCCTTCAGAAAACATACTTGTATGCGTCTGAGTCAGTCCCGGAGAGAATTCGCGTGCAGTCCCAAAATCGATCAGAATCACTCGATCGGTTCCTTGCCGCAAAATCAGGTTTTGGGGCTTGACATCTCGATGCAACAATCCGAGATGATGCACTGCATTTAACGCTGCTGCAACTTGGTGAATGTAAGCGATCGCGGTTGCTTCGGGGAGCGGTGAATTCGGAAAAACGACCTGCGCCAAGGTCGGACCAGGAATATAGTCCATCACCATGTAAGGCAAACCCTCTTCCACGAAGAAATCATTCACTCGGACGATGCCGGGATGAACACACATTGCCAGCCGTTTCGCTTCATCCTGAAACTGACGCTGAAAGTTCGCGAAGTTGTGATCTTTACGCAATCCATCATTCACCGTTTTAATCACCATGACTTGATCGAGCCAATGATGAATGGCACGGTAGGTGATGCCAAATCCCCCACGTCCGAGTTCTTGATCCAGCGTGTATTTCCCGTTTTGCAACGTTTTGCCCACAAAAGTAGTCATCACGATCGGCACAATTTGGCAGAACAAACGCTTCTAGTCTAAGCTACTGTGGCGCAATCTCCGAGTATCTTTGGGTGAAGATGGACAAATTTAGCTTTCATTGCTCCAGTTCTGTGGCTTGATTAGGGTTACATCGTTTGATACTGCTGCAAAAACTGGATCACCCCTATTTTCAGTAGAGCGATCGTGCCGTCTGCAACATATTGCACTGCCAACGCCGCCAGCAAAACTCCCAAAATCCGAGTAACCACATTGATTCCGGTTCGTCCTAGCACTTGAGCTAAGTACTTTGACAGGATTAATAAGATGTATGCAATTAACAATACGATCGCGGTGTCGGTTAAAACGATCACTTCTCCTAGTGCATGACTATCGGCTTCCTGAATTAAAATCAGCATCGTCGCGAGTGTACCCGGTCCCGCGATCAACGGAATTGCCAACGGAAAGATACTGACATCCTGACGCAGTTGTGCTTCTTTTTCCTCTTCTTCAGTTTCCCGTTCGCGCTGAACAAACACCATATCAATCCCAATTTTGAAGAGGAGAATTCCGGCTGTCACCTGAAATGCCTCCATGCTGATATCGAGATAGCGGAGAACAAAAGCTCCAGAGAGTGCGAAGCTAGAGAGAATTCCGGCTGAGACGAGAATGGCACGTTGAGCGATGCGAGATTGTTCTTCTGACGATCGACCTTCAACCAGCGCGATAAAGAGAGGAACTAATCCGATCGGATCAACGATCACAAAGAGCGTTAAAAAGGCTTTGGCGATGAATGTGATTGGAAGGTGTTGCGTTAAGGCTTGCCATTCGGAAGAAAACGACGCAAATTGAGCATCAAACATGAGGACTTTGACGTGTAACAGTTATCCACATAGCTTGCACAATTTGTCGATATACCGAATCGGTACAAGTAGAGATTAGAGTCACGATCGCAGAATTAAACCGATAAATGAGCAGGCAAAAGGGATAGAGAGACGATGAGCAAAAATAGAAGCGCTGAACTGGTTTCAAAGATCGCGATCGATTGAATTCGAGCAGTACGATACCACTCTTTTCTCAGAAGAACGATCGCAAATTTGCAAAGCGCGATCGCAAATCCCGCTGCTGTCCACGGACTTAACCAACCCATAAACCAAAGCGCGATCGTGATCAAAGTTGCGATCGCATAATACACACTACTCGGCACGATCGACGGTGTTTTCGACTTGCGAAACTTCACCGTGAAGATTGTGCCAGAAAAGAATAAGGTATTGAGCAACCATAGTCCTGCAACAGTCAGCGAAAAGGTTCCAGTTGTTGCAATAAAAGCAAATGGAGCCGATAAACAAACCGCTGCGAAGGTGATGACCTCATTAAAAATCGACTTCTGTTCGCGGTAGAACACAGAAATTGCATCAATGATAAAAGCTACGATCACACCTGCATAAATCCAAAGTAGAAGTGAATGATTTAGAAATAGAACAACTGCGATCGCGCCTGCAATGAGGGTATAAACACTTGCCCACAGTAAAAAACGGGGTTTCAAGCTTTTTCGCTGCTTAATTTGCAGTACCCAAGGATGTTCTGCCTGAAACCCGCAAAACGCACTAATCAAAGCCAGAGTTGTTTCCGTTGTCCAATCCTGTGCTGCTGCTGCACCCGTTAGAAACGAGACAAACAGGATAATGTAAACGCCATGTTCTGGAGAAAAAGTCAGATGATACCACTGCGAAGTAGTCGATCGACGTTTAGATTTTGAGTCAGTTAAATTTGATGAGAGTGACATAATCTAAGCCTCATGAAATGGCGCTATCCTGATTTTGGCAAAACGATTGGGGGTCTGTCGCTGCGATTGAATCCGCCCGGAAATGAATCTCCGGGCTAATGAGAGAAAGGAGGCTGAAGCCCCCTCAGACCGTGATCTCAGCCCGCTTCAGCGGGGTTTCCTCCATTAAGCCCGGAGATTTATTTCCGGGCGGGATAGCGGATGAACAAACCCTGTTCAACTCACAGTTTGGGATCAGAGAGGGTCAAGAGAAATGCTAAGTTTGCACTTGCTGTTAAAGCATGAGGAGCATTGGCAGGCATAAACACAAACATACCTGGATTGAGTGCAATCTCTTGTCCTTCAAGCGTGAGCGTTCCTTGTCCTTCAAGCACTTGAACAACAGCATCACGAGTTGAAGTATGTTCCGCGATATCCGTTCCTGCTGCAAGACAAAACAGCGTGTATTGGCAAGAAGCAGTTTTGAGCAGAACTTTGCTGAGAATACCAGTCTCAGCGTATTCAATTTTGTCGTGTAATTGAGTCACGAGAGAACTTGGTGTAGTGATCATGAGTTGTCTCCTTTTGTTGAAACTAGAACGATGTAGCCCAATTCTTGTTTGTATTGTTGGAACACTCGCCGCATTGTGAGTACGCGATCGCGAATTTGGTCATGAGTTAAAACATTCCAGAAGAACTTGAGCGCATCGATCCAGCCTTCATCTTGAACGATTCGAGCCGGACTTAATAGCCCCATCGATCCGGTTTGATGGTGTTGAATCTCTAATGCTGCGGCTTGATGAGCAGCAATCCAATTCGATTGCGAAAGCGGTGTAGAGTTCACACGAATCACTTCTGCTAGGGCGCGATGGATTTCCTCTTCTCGATCGTTGACTAACAATTCATGCGATAAAAACTTTCCATTCGGCTTAAGTCGATCATGAATGCCCTGCAAAATCTTCGCTTTACCACTGGGAGATTGCATCGTAAGGATTGCTTCTGCCAGCACATAATCGAACTGTTCAGGAATACGATCGAGATGAAAGATATCGCCTTCGATCACTTGTACTTGATCTTCAAGTCCAGCAGCTTGAATATTGGCACGAGCACGAGCCACACTTTGAGGATTCTTCTCAATGCCAACCACTTTCACACCATAGCGTTTCGCAAGCGCGATCGCACTATAACCAAAACTAGCAGCAAGTTCTAAAACTGTGTCTCCGGGCTTAAAGTCTGCCCATTGAAAAAGCTGTTCTGTTGCCGCTTTTCCACCAGGGCGCAGGATCTTCTTACCAGCAGCAGCCATGACTTGATGCCCGGTTGCTGTTTTCGGATTGATTGTGGATTGAATCATGACTTAACTCCTGAATGCTGACTCTTTCACTCTGTCAAATCGCTGACTGAAATACTATGAGCTATCTCATAAAGCGACAGTAACCAATGCGATCGCATTTCTCTTTCATGTCTTGCCAAACGGCTGCATCTGGAATTGTTTGCAGCGCAGCAGGATAGAGAATATTGTTTTCTTTCAAAATGTGATCGCGCAGGGTCAGAACGAGTATAGAAGCGATCGTGTTGAGAGCGTGCTTAAACTCTTGGGTATCGATTTGAGTTGCAACGGTGATGAGATTCAGCAAAGCACGTTTCCGAGTTCTCAATTCTTCGTGTTCTAAAGTCATGACTTGAGGTGGACCAAACAAACCGCGCTTTTCAACTTCTACAAACAAAACTTGTTCTTCGCGCTGATGGTGTGGTTCTGCATCTAATAACTGTTGTGCAATCCCTCTTAAATGCTGGATGTCGATCGAGCTTAGATACTCTTGATGCTGAATCGATTCATTCAAAGCTTCCAATTCATTTAATATCGCCAACAGTACGTCATGTTCTTCAAGCATAATCCGAATGACATGATCATCTGGAAGGTGCTGTTTCAGTTGAGTTGCCGCATCTCCGAACAGTTCTAGATGGGCGGAACAGAGATGGTGAATGTCGCCCGGATTGAGTCCAGCATCCACGAATGCTTGCTCTGCAATTACTAGGTCTTGTGGATTTAGAGTTCTTAGAAATGCTTGAACTTCCTGCTTGATTGTTGTGGCTTCTGTTGTATGCAGACGTTCTAATAGTTCTGGAAGTCCTTTGACTGTTGTTTTCATAATGACTGCCTTGAAGTGCGATCGACTTCTTCAATCTGCCAAATCTAACCCAATTTGTTTATGAGCTATCTCATAAAGCACAAATTTTTTAGCATTAGAATTTACACATAGCGCTTTATTTTGTATTCACAATCCTATTAAGAAATTGATCATAGAGCGTGTTCCTAAACATTGTTTCTGTGTCTATGAGATACCTCATACACATCTTCCTCTGTCTTGTGGCATAGTGATCCATGTTGAGAGTTAGAAGACTATTACTGCTTCAAATCTTTTGAAGAAATTTTTTATCAAAGGTAGTGTTTCCTTCCTCTCTGCAACATCAAAACAGGTGACTTTACAACACCCTGTTAGTTTGCGTTGCAACCTTTTACGATGACATCGAGAGATTAACAATGGCGAATCCATCGATTACTGTTCCCTCTCCACACTCTGCCAAACGGAGGTTTAGCCTCAGTCTTCCTGCATGGCTTGTATTAATTTGTGTGGTCAGTTTCTCAATTTTATTAGGAGCAGGAGCGGCAATTCAAAAGAACGCTCCACCGATTCCAACGACGATCGTTTCTCCCCAACAAGACGTTTTAATTACCCAGGCACAGATCCAGTCTGGACAAGAAACATACCTTGCACGTGGCGGTCAACATATTGGTAGCGTTTGGGGACATGGCAGCTACCTTGCGCCGGACTGGTCGGCTGATTTTCTCCACAAGTGGGGACTTGCAACCGCAGGTGTTTTGCAAAACGGCAATCCTGACTTTGATCAAGCGGATTTAGAGGCATTATCAGCCAGCGATCGAGCAAGCTTACAAGCTAAAGTGAGCGAACAATTTAAGACCAATCGATATAGTTCTGAAACACAAGTCTTAACACTCACCACAGCACAAGCGAAAGCACTGCCTCAAGTGTTTGCGAACTATCAAACTTTACTCACTCAAGGATCAAAAATTCACTCGATTCCGAGCGGCTGGTTTACCAATGATCAACAAGTTCGGGATGTCACTTCGTTCTTTGCTTGGACAGCTTGGGCAGCTTCCGCCAATCGGTTCAATGCACCGTTTTCTTATACCGCGAACTTTCCACATGATCCATTGATTGGAAATACGGTTCCCCCTCAATTTATTATTTGGTCGATCGTCTCTGTCGTCTTGCTTGTTGCAGGAATCGGAGTCTTCCTTTTCATCAACTTAACCCAGGAAGATGCTGAAGAAGTTCAAGTAGTCAAAGCACGTCCTGCGGTTCGGATTGCCACTGCTAGTCAAAAAGTCACGACCTTATTTTTCGGAGTAGCAATGGCATTATTCCTGGTGCAAATTGGCATGGGAATGGTGACGGCTCACTATGCAGTTGAAGGGGATGGCTTCTACGGTGTTCCGCTGGATAAATTCCTCCCTTATGCAGCATCGCGAACTTGGCATTTACAGCTTGCAGTGTTTTGGATTGCAACTTGCTGGTTGGCGGCTGGACTGTACTTTGCGCCTCGATTTGGCAAACACGAACCGAAAAAACAAGCCCTTGGTAACGGTGTCTTACTTGCTGCACTCACTGTGGTTGTTGTCGGTTCGATGATTGGCTCTTGGGCAGCGATCCAAGGCATTCTCGGAAACAATCTCAGCTTCTTGTTCGGACACCAAGGCTATGAATATGTAGAACTTGGTCGCGTTTGGCAAATCTTACTAATTGGCGGCATGGTGTTCTGGCTCTGGTTGATGTACCGGGCACTCAAACCCGCACTCAAGCAAGAAGGCTCGAAGACTGGATTGAATCATTTCTTCTTGTACTCTGCAATCACGATTCCCTTGTTCTATGCGGCAGGCTTGATGTATAGCAATCACACGCCGATGAGTGTTGCTGAGTACTGGCGCTGGTGGGTGGTGCATCTTTGGGTTGAAGGATTCTTTGAAGTGTTTGCTACCGTTGCGATCGCATATCTCTGTAGTGAACTCGGTTTTCTGAACAAGCAAACAGCCCTTCGCGCAACTTACCTCACCACGATTCTTTATCTCGGCAGTGGCGTTCTCGGAACCTTACACCATCTCTATTTTGCAGGAACTCCTGTGTTTATTACTGCGATGGGTGCAGTGGCTTCAGCCCTCGAAGTTGTGCCGCTGACTTTGATTGGGTTTGAAGTGGTGAAATCTCGTAGACTGGCACAAAACGCAGATGGATTCTACCGGATGCCGTTGCGCTTCTTCATGGCAACTTGTGTGTGGAACCTGGTTGGTGCGGGTGTGTTTGGCTTCTTGATCAATCCCCCGATCGTGCTTTACTACTCGCAAGGTCTGAATACAACTCCGATTCATGCTCACTCTGCTCTGTTCGGTGTGTATGGATCACTTGCTCTGGCGTTGATGCTGTTTGCTCTGAGAGAAATTACTCCTGAGAGAGCTTGGAATGAGCGACTACTCAAATTCTCCTTCTGGCATATCAATGGTGGTTTGGTAATCATGCTCTTGTTTGGATTGATTCCGAATGGATTCTATCAGTTAGTGCAGTCTGTTAATCATGGAACTTGGTACGCTCGGAGTGCAGAGGTGATTAGCTCTCCGTGGATGCGTTGGACAGTCTGGCTCCGGATTCCGGGCGATGTGATCTTTACGATCGGGGCATTGGCGATGATGGTCTTTGTGGTGCAAGCAATTTGGGCAATTTTGCACCAACCAACACAAAACCAGCCTGAACTTGCTGAAATCAGAGAAACGGTTGAAGCATAAATCGCTTTGATTAGAAAATCCCTTGCTGTAATGTGGCGAGGGATTTTTTGCTGTTGTTTAGGGCGATGTCATCACTGATACAACGATCGAATCCAGTTCCATTCGTGTGTGAGTCCTTCTTTCAAGGAAACTTTTGGCTGATAGTTCAAAATCCGTTTTGCTTTAGACACATCAGCGGAGGTATGACGAGCATCCCCGATCGCAGTTTCGATCTTTTCTTGGCGAATCGATCGACCAACAATCGCTTCCATTGTTGCAATTACATCGGTTAGTACGACTCGACTCCCGCCTCCGATATTAAAGACTTCTCCAACCGCTTCGGGAACGGTTGCCGCTGCGAGATTTGCCGCGATCGCATCACTGATAAAGGTAAAATCGCGGGTTTGCTGACCATCGCCGTAAATGACGATCGATTCATCATACAAAGCTGCTTTGAGAAATTTGTGGAATCCCATATCCGGGCGTTGCCGCTGACCGTAAACCGTGAAATACCTTAGCGAACACGTAGGAACACCAAAATTTTGATAATACAGTCCGCAGAGTTGTTCTGCTGCTAGTTTCGTAATTCCGTAAGGAGAAACAGGCTGCGGGCAAAGGGTTTCAACTGTCGGAAGCGTTTCAGCATTGCCGTAGATTGAAGAGCTAGAGGCGTAAATGAATCGTTGTAAGTGTTTAGCAGATTTTGCAGCTTCTAGAAGAATCTGAGTTGCATTGATGTTTTGCTCGGTGTAGGTGCGAAATCCATTTCCCCAACTCGATCGAACCCCCGCTTGTGCTGCTTGGTGGTAGATGACTTCAACATCGGTGAGAAGCGCGTTCCAGTCGAGTTTCTGAATGTCAGCTTCGACTAACTCAAAGTTCGGATGTGACAGGCTTTGGGCGAGATTTTTCCACTTGAGAGCGGAATCGTAATAATCGTTGAACTGATCAACTCCGATGACACGATCGCCACGTTTCAACAAAGCCTCAACTAAATGAGAGCCGATAAATCCTGCCGCTCCGGTCACGATGCTAAGAGTCATATTTACTTACCGATTCCTCACGCCTTGAATGGTCGATCTTACTCGATCGTGGGCTTTTGTTGACAAAGTTTTATTTGATGTTTGAGCTTACGGAGACGATGATTGAGATTGTTCATTTTCCGTTTGCGGAACTGCGTCATCATCGATCGAGCTTGAGAAATGCGATCGGGAACTTTGAACTCTGTTGGACGATCGTGCGGAGATTTGAGATAGCGATAGTGTAAAAACAAATCTCGATACGGCAGTTCTACATCGATACCTGCACAGAGTTGCCTAAACTGAGACGAAGCCACACTCATGTAATGCAAATAAGTCACGAGTTGATCTTGGTCATAGAGCAAGTGATTTTCCTCGCGAAACGGCGACATCCAGTGACATCCAGTAGCATCGGGTTCAAATGCTAAATTGCAGTAGGAAAGCCCGCTGCGTAACACTAAATAATTCAGCACCGCTTGATCAGAATCGCGCCATGCCATGACTTCAGATTCACCCGATTCTAGCTTGGTTAATAGCTCGTTTAATTGCTGTCGATCGAGTACACCTTTTTTCGAGGCGAACCAACCCGAACAAAACAAATGAGAGGCAAGATAGTCTGGAGAAAACAAGTCAAACAACTTCGGTTCAGAGCAATCCATAATGTAATTGAAATCTGAGCGATGTTGAAAGTCGTATGTGACCCAATCGAACTGATTTAACCGCTCAAAGATGCGATCGAGCGAAGATAATGCTAACGTATCCGCATCAAAATAGATAAATTGATCAAACTCACCATCTAAACAGCAGAGTTTACGATGGCGTTCTAATCGATAAGTGCCGCTCCAGCCTCGCTCTTTCCAAATTCGCTGTGCTTTTCGATGTGAACCCCAAGCACGAGTCGCAAAATTCTCCCAATATTGGATCGATTCAGCATTCTCGAATAATGTAACGTTGGGTCGTTTTTCAATCTCCGATCGCACTCGATCGAGTTGATCATCATAGGGAATGATGCACACTGGAATCGCTGGATCAACGTTTGCCTCAATGCTATTTAACAAGGCAACTAATTGATCATAAACGACATCATTGGCAAACGTATAAATCCCGTTCGTCATTGCATTTACCTAGTTTCAAACTGTTTTACAAGTTGCTGCCAAAGTCCAAGTTTGGGTTCGTGTAAATATCGATAATGCTTCCAAACTTCCCAATAGGGTGCACCCGAACGGATCGAAATTCCTGCCCAGTGGAGGTATTTTAGTTTTTGACCTCGATCGTATAAAACATACTGTCGATTCTCAAAATGATTAGACCCTGCCCAACTTCCTGGAGCATTTTCTGGCGGCTTGACTAAGTTCATCCGCTTCTCAAAGCGCTGCAAAATCAGATAGTTCAAAATCGGCTGGTCAGTTACACCCTGCGTAAAGTCGAAGTATTCCCGATGTTGAGCACAATCTTGGAGAACTTCGTACAGTTGGTCTTCAGTGATCACTCCTTTGCGAGATCCCCAGAATCCACTGTTGAAAACATCTTGTAGCTGTTCTTCGCTAAATATCGTGTTCTTCACCATAGGCGAAAAGATATTGCTTAGACCTTCGCTTGAATAGTGATAGTCACAGCAGAAAAAGTCACAGTTCGATAGATGGTTTAATGTATCTGCGATTTGCTCAAATACAACAATGTCGGTATCAATGTAGAGAAATTCGTCGAGAACACCAAACCAGACTGCCAGCTTTCGCATTTTGTTGGGAAGCTTGAGAAAGTCTCGATCGAAGATTTCTCCAACTCGACTGGTTAACCGCTCCAACAGTTCCAAATCTGGAAATAGCTGCACATTGTGTAATCGATTCAAGGTTGAGAGAACAGTCTGATACTCATCATTAAATGGAATCAGATAGATAGCAATCTCTGGATCAAACAATCGAATACTGTTGAGAAGCGCGATCGCATTCTCAGTGACTTTATCATTGGCAACAATGTAGATTCCGCGTTTCATGCTCGTTTCAACTTTTGTAGAACTTTCTGAACTAAAGTCGGCTTCGGTGCTTCGGTCAAAACAGGTCGATTTTCTGGCTCATGTAAGAATCGGTAGTGTAGAAACAAATCCCTATACGGAAAAGTCTCAGAGATACCCTTGCACACCTGTTCCATGCGCTGTGGTTTGATGCCGATGTAATGTAAGTACGTTAATCGAAGTCCTCGATCGTATAAAACGTGCTCTTTTTCTTCAAAGTGCTTGCTAGTAATTGAACAACCCGTCGATTGTCCAAACGGCAGAATTTGAGCGACATTACAGGATTTAATCCCTGATTTCATCACCATGTAATTGATTACAGGTTGTTCGCCTGCGCCACCATAGAGAATTTCTCGATCGCCTGCAAGTAACTGTGTAATTAATGTTTCTCGCTGCTCTAGATTGAACAATCCGCGCTTTCCTGCAAAGAATCCTGAGCAAAAGATTTCTCGATCGATTCGCTCTTTCGGAAATACTTCGTAGAGCTTGGGAGAATCTAAATTGTAGATTTTGCTGGAATCAAGAAATTGGAAGTCATACACCACCCAATCATGATCATTTAATAGCTCAAAGACATGAGCCATTGAACTCATCGCTAGAGTGTCTGCATCCATGTAGATAAATCGATCGAACGGTGCATCAAACGCGCAAAACCGCCGATGCGCTCCATATAAGCGATGATTCTGGTCTAATCGCTCTGGAGCAATTCGCTGCATGAATTCATCCCAAGCCCGAATCGAATCTTGGTCATCGTAAATCATCACAGTTGGACGATCGCGAATCTCTTCCCGAATGCGATCGAGCTTGTCATCAAACGGATAGATACAAACCGGAGTATCGCGCCCGATGTTGACCTCAATACTATTGAGCAAAGCCACTAATTGATCAAATACTCGATCGTTTGCCAGAGTACAAATTCCATTCATAGCTATGAAACCCGCTCCACGTATTCAGAAAGCCAGTTCATCAAATTGAGCTTGTGCAAAATCACTTGTCGAGCTTCCGCGATCGCATTTCTCGCTTCATACCAAGCATCTGGACTAGCGATCACTTCTTCGATGTATTTCAAGCCTTTTTCATCCATGCTCGGAAGTCGTAAAAAGCTTCCTGGAGGTAACAACTTATCTGCGGCAGAACCACCATAGTAAATCGGTAAACACCAAGCTAAGAGAGAATCCCAAAGCTTTTCGGTCGCGTACCAATCATTTTCGGCATAGTTCTCGATCGCTAAATTGTAGTAGTAAGGAGCCATTCCATACCACTTGCCATTGATTTGTCCGGTTGTCTTAGCCCAATCTGGTAGATCGCGACCATAGAGATCAAACTCAAGTTCGTTCTCTTGCAGTAGTTTGAGAAATGCTAATCGCTTCTGATGATTCTCAGTGCGACTAATTCCCGAAGTAATCCAGCTACATTTGCGAACCTTTTCAGGAGGTGGCAAGTCGTTTAAGTCGCGGAACGAATTGTTTAAGTACCAGATAGCAGGCATATAGTCAGGAACAGGCGCATAGTCATCAGGACCTGAAACATAGCCACAGTATTGACTTGCTTTTTCGTAGTTCGCTTCCGTGATGTGGACAATCTCATCAAGCGGCGGTTCTCGCAGTAGATAGATCATTCGCTCTTTGGGAACGTTTCTAAACTGAGAAGTCACATCTGGTAACGGAGTCGGACGGAATCGATCGCGAATCTTTGCTCTCAAGGTTTTAGGCGGCTTCGGGCGGGGGAAATCGAACTGATATAACAATAGAAAATCTGGGTTTGCAGCCGGAGCTTTAAGCTGAATATTTCCCCAATGTCCAAATGGATACGGAGATTGTTGCCATAACCAATCGATCGAGCTAGGTTTTAATCCGACATAGCTACTCACCATGCCAACGACTTTCTTCTGCATTTTGATTGCTCCCTAAACGGTCTGAGGTTCTTCTGAAAACTGCATTGCATGAAGTTGGGCATACAATCCACCTTGCTTTAATAGTTCAGTGTGTGTTCCCACTTCTACCACTCGTCCTTTGTCCAATACTGCAATCTGATCGGCGTTCTGCACTGTGGACAATCGGTGAGCAATCACTAACGTGGTTCGATCGCGGCTCAATTCGTCGATCGCACTTTGCACCAATCGTTCTGAAACCGTATCCAGTGCAGAAGTCGCTTCATCGAGAATCAAAATGTCTGGATCACGCAACAATGCTCTTGCGATCGCAAGTCTTTGCCGCTGTCCACCGGATAACATTACGCCTCGATCGCCAATTAAAGTATCGAATCCTTGAGGTAGTTTCACAATGAATTCGTAAGCATTCGCCCGTTTTGCTGCTTCGATAATTTGATCATCAGTAGCATCTCTGCGAGCATAAGCAAGATTGTTCCGCACCGAATCATTGAAGAGGAACGTATCTTGGCTGACGATGCCCATTGCCTGTCTGAGCGAGTGAATTTCAAAGTCTTTGAGATCGCGATCGTCAATCAAAATTCGTCCCGCACTCGGATCATAAAAGCGAGGAAGCAAATCTGCTAAAGTCGATTTTCCTGCTCCTGATGATCCGACTAATGCCAGTGTGGTTCCTTTTGGAAGCCAGAGATCAACTTGGTTTAGAACTTGTCGATCGTGTCCTGGATACGTAAATGCTAGTTGCTCAAACCGAATGCCCTCAACCATTCCACTGTAAGGAATATGACCTTTTGACATAAATGGCTTTCCTTCGCGTTGCAGAAAGTCATTGACCACAGAAACACTCGGAGCTAAGTTTGCAAATGAACTCCGAGCATTGTTCAATTGCCCCACAAACGGCAACATTCGGAACAAGACTAATAGATAGGTCAATAACACTGCTGAAAGCGATTCCAGTTGATTTCTGAAAAAAATTCGCCCTAATAGCAAGATTGCAACGACTACGATTAATCCTGCCATCTCATTGATTGGTGGAACTAGCGCAGAATTTGCTTGCGAGTCAAAATCTGCTTTTTCTCGATCGCTAATGAGTTGCTCAATCTTCTGATACTCGTAAGGTTCATTTCCAGTCGCTTTAACTAATCGAATCCCCGATAGCATCTCCAGCACTGCAACTGAATAATCGCGTGATTGATCCGAGAGTTGCTTTCCATATCGTTTAGCACGTTTGACAAAGAACCCATTCGAGAGCGATACGATCGCTAATAGCAATGTTGAAATTAATGTGAGCTGCCAAGAAATCGAGAGCAGAATCGCTAGAAACACAAAGATCGTAATCATCGTTGACAGCATTTGTACCGCTGTCCGAATGGCTGTTGCTGTTGATCCGATTTCTCCACCCAATCGATTGATCAAATCACCCACTTTGGTTTTGATGTAGAAATCCAGATCAACATCGAGCAACAACTGTAAGCCTTCTTTGCGGATATCACTGACAAGCGATCGAGAGAGATGTCCTGATGTCAGCGTACTGGCATAACTGGTCGTATTCTTGAGCAAAATCGCCAGCAGAATCAATCCCATCATCCAGAGAAACTGTGCTTCTCCGCCCGACTGAGCTAATCCTGAGAACACTTGCTGTAAAATCGGCGGCGCACCTTTTAGGTTCACTTCCTCGCCCAACAATCCCAACACGACTGGGATAATGAGCATCGTACTTACGCCATTGAACAGTGCGCCAGAAAATCCGAGTGCGATCGTTGACACAATCCAGACCGGACGACGCAGGGCAAATTGAAGCAGCAATCGATTTGGGGACATACGGAACGTGGGGGGAAACGATCAAGCAGAAATACGCAAACGATTACGAATTTCTGGTAAAGAACTGCTTCTAGTTATCCCGATTTCTGCCTCAACTCACGCGACTGAGAACTTCCGATAAGATCGGAGCCATCGCAGTGACGCTATAGTGCGCTACAGTGCGTGATCGTAGTTCTCTTCCTCGCTGTTCTGCGGTGTCCCAGTCCTGGAAAATTTCCGCGATCGCGTCTGCCAATTGCTCTGGTGATTCTGGATCAGCTAAGTAGCCAAGCGATCCCAAAATCTCTGGAATGTCGCCCACACGAGTCGCCAGAATCGGCTTTGCCATTGACATTCCTTCAGTCAGCTTGATCGGGAATTGCGCCTGAGCCGTGACCGTATCGCGCTGAGGAACCACAACGACGTGAGCCGCTGCAACGATTTCCGGCATTTGCCAAAAAGGAGCAGGCGGAAGTTTGATCACCCATTTGCCCCAAGTTTCGATCAAATGTCGATCGTAGTCATCATAAGGACTGCCCCCGACAATCACGAGCCGAAGATCCGGCTGATTTAATCGATCGAGCGCCACCAAGACATCTTCTACTCCTTTGTGTGGTCGAGATGCCCCCGGAAACATCAGCACTCGATACTCGGATAAGCCATATTTGCGCCGACTTTCCACGGGATCAAATCGGCTTGGATCAAACATATCGGTGTCTTTGCCGTTCGGAAGATAGGTTCCACCAAACCGCTTTTGCAGGAAATTCGTATCGATCGTGATTTCATCTGCATAGGTCGTTAAACGTTCTAACCCCTGTACATAAAGAAGATGATCGGGCGATCGTAACGCGCCATCCGATTTGAGTACATCTCGTGCAAACTGCTTTAATCCGGGTTGGTAACAAGCTTTATCCGCTCCCACCCAGCTTAATTCCCAATCATCTACATCGAGCAAAACAGGGATGCGCGATCGTAGTTTCTTCAGCAGTGCGACCCCAAAACTTGAGGGTTTCGGCTTGACCGCATAAACTAAATCGCCATCGATTCGATCGAGCAATTGACTCACAGAACCGAAGAACTTTGGATAAGTGCAACCGGGCAAACAAACGATCGGTAAATCAGCAGGCGGCTCTGGATAGATTTTTTCACCGAAGAGAAATCCGAGAATTTCGACTTCGTGATTTAGTTTTTTCAGAACTTGAGCGAGAAGATACGCTCGATCGACTCCACCTTTGGAAAAATTGGGCGTAAGAATAGAAACTTTCATAAAACAAGAAACGGGGAACGGAGGCACAACGAAACAGATGCAATTCCCCGATTCGCTTAGTATTCCCTCATCAAGCTTTGATAAAGCTTAAGCATCTCTTGAGCAACGGTTGCCCGTGTTTTTACGGGTTGAATTCCTTGCTTAAGTTGAGCGATCGTACTTGGATTTTCTGCTAAAAATGCGATCGCGTTCGCCCAAGACTTTACATCACTTGCTGGAACTAACCAGCCATTCACTTGATGCTTCACCAATTCCGCAATTCCACCTAAATCCGAACCGATCACAGGGGTTTCCATTGCAAATGATTCCAGCACTACGAGCGGTCCCGTTTCCATCCACTGCGAGGGAACTGCTAACAAATCGAATTGAGCGATCGCATGACTAATTTCCGATCGTGCTAACGGTGGCTTGATTTGAATTCGAGGATCAGAGTTCGCGATCGACACTACTTTCTCTCGATTTGCGCTTCCATGTTGATCTGCGTGAGTGGCATGAATCACAAGCTCAACAGGCACATTTGGAATTTGTTGAAGAGCTTGGGCGAGAATCTGAACACCTTTTGTTTCTTGCCAGCGACCAAGGAAACCGATTCGGATTGGAGAATTTCGAGAACGTCCAATGGGTTTGGTAGAAGTAGCAACACCATGCCGACTCAATACTAATTTCGATTCAGGCACACCATTTAGAACGAAGGCATCATAGAGCCATTGACAGACCACAACAATACGATCGCTTGATTCCACCAGTTGATCGAATTGCCGTTGCTGCTGACGAATTTGGCTCGGAGTTGCGATCGTCGTTCCCAATTGCCGCAAACGAACATCTGAAGACTGACGTAAGCGATCGCGGATTGAAACTGCGATCGAACTCGGCAAATAGCTAAAAGCGTCCGATGCCCAATGTGGAACTCGCTTAGAAACGCCTAAACAAGCACTACAGCGAGCAATGTCAATCTTGCCATCACAAGCCGAATGACCACCCTGCATCATCGTGCCGCGCAAACACGAAATATCAGGCATGTGAATCGTCGTGATCGTTCTCATGCCCAACTGTTTCGCGCTCTGCAAATGAGGTAAACCACAACTCGATCGAACCGTATGCTGATGATAGATATCGCTTTGATTCTCTCGGAGCCAAGCTTGGAATGCTTCTAGATTTGGATAGCGGAAGACTTCGGTTGATTTATATTGCTCGATCGTGGGTTGGTTCTGAATTCGAGCCGCTGCCACTTTGCAATTTACGTCGATCGCACGTAAGTCTTCCACTAAGCCATCAAGATAAACCTCAACGCCACCAAACGAATCTGGCGGAAACCAAGCACTGGCTTGTATCACTTTCATGCGGGAGAGAATCCTTCATCAATCAGCTTGATCCGACCCGCTTGGATCTGATCAAAAATTCGGTTAATCTGTCGCCGTTCATCTGGAGTGAGGCGATGATTTGCAAGCAATAAAGACGCAAGATGCAGATGCTCGTAGCGGTTCAACTGGTGGGATTCCAGAATTCGAGTGAGAATCCGCTGCGTCGGTAAATTGGATCGATTTTGGGCTGTTCTTACCATAGAGATCGTCGCTTCGTGGTCTAACGGGGGCTAGTCAAACAGAAGTAAAACTTCGGTACAAAGACACAGGCTTTCTACCTTTACTACTCTTGCGCGTTT
This sequence comes from Leptolyngbya sp. AN10, assembly GCF_050565645.1. Lineage (NCBI taxonomy): Bacteria > Bacillati > Cyanobacteriota > Cyanophyceae > Leptolyngbyales > Leptolyngbyaceae > Leptolyngbya > Leptolyngbya sp. AN10. The sequence continues at coordinate 22,307 of NZ_JBNXVP010000020.1, read as the reverse complement.
TTTCGGGAGACACACAAAGGTCAGATGAGATCTTCATCAAGACTTAGTAAAATCTTAGGCAGTTTCGTCTACTGCTTCAGTATTGACGATTTCAGAATCGGAACAAACACGGAACTTCAGGAATTTTTCATCTTATGCAAATTTATCGGATTTCTGCACTTTCAGATAATTATATTTTTCTATTGTTTGATGCGGTTCGGCAAAATGCCGCTGTGGTCGATCCGGCGGAAGCCGCTCCAGTGCTAGAAAAATTAGAAGAATTGAACGCGAAATTAGTAGCGATTTTTAATACGCATCATCACCACGATCATGTAGGCGGCAACCGTGAATTAGTGAATCGTTTCCCGAATGCGATCGTCTATGCGGGAGTTCACGATCGCGGTCGCATTCCCGAACAATCCGTAGAGTTGAACGCAGGCGATCGGGTGTCTTTTAACGATCGGACTGCCGAAGTATTCTTTGTCCCCGGACATACACGAGGACATATCGCTTATTACTTTCCCTCGATCGCGGATGAGCCAGGAGAACTATTTTGTGGCGATACGTTGTTCTCTGCGGGCTGTGGGCGATTGTTTGAAGGGACACCCGCGCAAATGGTTAATTCATTGAGTCAACTTCGAGCATTGCCCGACAATACGCGAGTGTGGTGCGCTCATGAGTACACGCTGAAGAATTTAAAATTTGCATTGACGATCGATCAACACAATCCCGATTTACAAGCTAGATTTGTTCAAGTCCAAGCCGCGAAGGATCAGCCTACTATTCCAGCCGATTTAGGCTTAGAGAAGCGGATTAATCCGTTTTTGCGCTGGGATGATCCTGAAATTCAAAGCGCGATCGGACAACGAGATGCGATCGCAACTTTCGCTGCTCTTCGTGAAAAGAGGAACCATTTCTAAGATGGAAACGATTCAAAACTTTGTTCAAATCAACGATCGACTTGCAACCGCTGGACAACCGACGATCAAGCAATTCACTGCGATTCGAGATGCAGGTTACACCGTCGTGATTAATCTTGCAGTTCCAACTTCTGAAGGTGCGATCGCGAATGAACGCCAAATTGTTGAAAGCTTAGGAATGCAGTATTTTCACATCCCGGTCGTTTGGGATAATCCGACGATCGACGATTTCAATCAGTTCTCAAACGTGATGCAGACGCACTCGGATCAATCGGTCTTTGTGCATTGTGCGAAAAATATGCGAGTATCTGCGTTTGTTTATTTGTATCGTCGATCGCACGAGAACATGAGTGAGGAAGAAGCTAGAGCCGATTTAATCAAGATTTGGCAGCCGAATCCAACCTGGCAAACGTTCATGAGAACGGTTTTGAGTTAGTTCGGCTGTAAGAGGATGCTTGAAAAGTATAAAAAGCGGCTTTGCTGCGTTGCCAGTCCGCCCGGAAATAAATCTCCGGGCGGGTGAATGCGATCAACGATTGCTTTTCAAACATCCTCTAATTATCGTTGTTCAAAAATCGGCGATCGCTTCTCTAAATCGAACTTGTAACCGCTCGGTAGTACATGAAGAGTTGCACCACAGAACGCCAAATCCTCGTCGGGGAGCAGTGATTGAACATTGTTATGGGTCACAGTCGATTCATCTACGATCGTCACTGCACCTTCACCGACGACTTCTACAATCTTGCCGTTTACAACGATCGCAGTATTCTCATCAATGCCAAATCCCAAACTTGCAGGCTGTTGTGCCAAAGCTGAGAGCAATCGTCCCAATCGTCCCCGCTGTGCAAAGTGTTGGTCAATGATGACATTCGGCAAAAATCCCATACCGCGATCCATTTGAGCCACTTCGCGTCGAGGATTCGTTTCACCTTCGCCTACTACAATCATCATATCAGGCATCATGGCTGCACCTGCACTGGTTCCGGCAATCACAGCCCCTTCTGCAAAACGTTTGTGGAGTGCTGCATCTAGTTCTGTATCTTTAATACATTCTGTGATTCGAGCTTGGTTGCCACCCGTGAAAAAGATTCCGGTTGCTTGGGAAACATCTTCGATCGCTTTTGGATCACTCGCATCATCCCGATGAGCAGTATCCACGACTCTGATATCTTCCGCGCCCAATCGTCGGAAAATCCCGATATATTGTTCACCCACTTCACCCGGCAATCCAGTTGCAACCGTCATCACAACGATGCGAGATTGCAGTCCACCTGAGCGTCGAATAAATTCGCGAAGAATTCGACAATCGCCTTCTTTATCTTCTGCTCCACCAATAATTACAAGCTCTCCATGAGTTTCAGGAAGCGCTACACTGTCCTGACTTTGAGTATCAATCTGACTCACCATAACTCTGCTCCAGTCGCAATATCTAATGCAAATCTACTGAACCACATTTGAGCAAAGGAGCATTACAACCAAACGGTAGATTTCAATACAATCTGAATGAGGAATTGCAGCAGGATTGTCTCTATTGTGGAGGATTCGATCGACGACGATAGCTCTCTAATAGCAGCATCCAGCCCAATCGAAATTGGTTAAAACTCTTCATTTCAGGCTGCAATAGATTGATTAAGAATGCTTTGGCGCGATCGAGCGGCAAATGTCTAGGTTTTCCTTTGTAAACGATCTGATATTCACCTTCGTACTCGCCATCTCCATATCCAGAGATTAAATGCAGATGAAAGGCTTCCTCAGCTAGGGTGTGGACTTCTTCACGCAGTTGGTTTTCTGTAGAGGTATTCATATTGTTATCTTTTCTTGATTTAGCTTGGTTTTAATGTGTTTGAGCAACTTTTGTCACCCTGCCAGAGTTCTACGTCTGAAGAACTTGAAACAACATCCAGAGATAGACGCGATCGATCTTATTCCTTGAGTACAGTCGCAGCGTAGAGAGGGGCATAAATCTTATGATGGTCGATCGCGAATTAGAAGTCAGCCGAGTAAATGCAAGAAAGACGGATGTGTTCGATATTTTCAACATTCGGTATTACATCGGTGCAAATCCATATCTATCCACCGCAGCGACCGTCTTCGATTTCACCCAGACCGGAAGCCCACTCCCCCTAGAAAAGTACTTGGATGTAATTGGCGATCGCTATCCTCATTTTCGCGATCGAGAGTTCAAATCTCATGCCGATCTGTTTGCTCAAACTGTCGCTCAAGTGAGTCAGCTTGAGATGGATCTGCATCTAGAACATTGGAGTTTGAAAGCTTATCCAAAGTTCGATCGGATTGCTGTTGAAACATTACATGCTCGTACCAGTCGGGAACTAATCTTCTCAGTCTGGGACTGGTTTGAAGCAATCACTCAAGGACGCAATTTTGAGATTGGTGATCATATCGAAGTACTACAGGCGCAATTTCGTCGATCGGTCTATGGAGGTCCGACGGTTTATGCACTGTTAAAATCTGCTCATTCCCAAGGCATTCCAACCTTTTATCTATGGGATGAAGGCTTGATGCAGTATGGTTACGGTCGTAAGCAAGTTCGAGGCATTGCAACTACATTCGATAGTGATAGCCACTTAGATTCGGACTTCACAACTCGCAAAGATGACTGCAAAGCGTTTCTCAGCACTCTAGGCTTTCCAGTTCCCAAAGGCAGAATTGTTGGCACTCTCAAAGAAGCGTTGAATGCTGTCGATCGTATTAGTTATCCAGTCGCAGTTAAACCTGTGGTCGGACATAAAGGAATTGGTGTCACTGCAAATGTTCGCACCGACGATGATTTAGAAGCTGCTTTTAATCGTGCTGTCGAGGCAGTTGAGCCAGATCATCCGATCGATATTATTGTCGAACAAAGTATCGAAGGAAATGACTATCGATTGCTCTGTGTCGATGGTAAGTTCGTTGCTGCTACTGAACGCCGTCCTGCTTCAGTGATTGGGGATGGAAATTCGACGATCGCAGAACTAATCGATCGAGCAAATCGAACCCGTGATCGGAGTGATACTCCAACCTCGCCAATGGGGAAAATCAAAGTTGACGATGCAATGGAGCGATACTTAGCCGAGCAAGATTTATCAATGGAAAGCGTATTAGAACGCGATCGAGAAGTCTTTCTCCGCAAAGTTGCAAATCTTTCTTCAGGGGGTCTGAGCATTGATGCTACTTCAGTCATTCACCCTGATAACGTTGTACTTGCTCAAGATGTTGCTCAACACTTCCGCCTGACTTGTTTAGGAATTGATATCATTACTCGCGATCTAAGCCGCTCTTGGAAAGAAGGTAACTTTGCAATTATTGAAATCAATGCGGCTCCAGGTGTGTTCATGCACATGAAACCTGCGATCGGGAAAAGTGTTGATGTCACGTCTCATATTCTAAAAACCTTCTTTCACTCTGGTGATAACGGTCGAATTCCAATCCTTACTTTCAATCGCGTCACCATTCCAGAACTACAAGAAGCGATCGCATATATTCTTCGGCATCATCCGCATTGGACGATCGGAGCCGTTTGCCAAGATGGTGTTTTGATCAATCATTCGGAAAAATCTTTGCATCCTGACCACAACACAAATGTCCAAAATCTATTGCGGCATCCCAAGTTAGACCTATTGATTGCCGAATACCCAGAATCGATTTTGGAACGCCCTGGAATGTTCTACACCGGAAGCAATCTTGTGATTTTGCATGATCCAACTGAGACCGAAATGACCTTAACACGAGATATCTTTGAAGATGCCAAAATCGTGATCAAACACGGCAATACGGTTTCAACTCAGCATCAAGGATTAATCGAACAGTTCTCACTCAGTGAAGCGGAAGGATTCAGCCAAGTTTATTTAGAAGCGATCGCGGCAATGATCCTGCCTTCCTAGAACACATCCTCGTATACGGCAGAGCAAATCTTGAGAGGGTAGTTGAGAAGTCATCGTTCATCGCATCTACCCGCCCGGAAATGAATCTCCGGGCTGATCGAGGGAAGCCCACTAAACTGGGCTAAGAACTCCGTATCACTCTCTTAGCCCGCTTCAGCGGGGTTTCTTCCATTAGCCCGGAGATTCATTTCCGGGCGGACTCACAACGCAGCAAAGCCGCTTTTTATACTTCTCAACCCCCCTTAGAACGATGAAAGCAAGCGTATACGATTTAGTCAAAACCTTGACTCAGGTTCAGTCAGACTTTAAACCTGAAGTAATGATTCCAGCAGGTACGATCGGGACTGTGATCGAGTGTTATGAACAGCCCGAAGGCTATGCTGTTGATTTAGCCATTCCAAATGAACAGCTTGTGGGTGGATACGAATATCACAATGTCATTCTTTCGCCGCAACAGTTTGTAGTGATTAAGAAACTTGAGACTCCAGAGAAAATTGCTGGATAGTTCAAAGCTGCTCTTTGCTCCATTCCCGCAACACAATCAACGCTTGAGCAAGCCCGATCGTATCACTCTGCTCTATAAATTCCTGCACTCGCGCTCCCGGCAGAGTAGGAAATAACTTACTATTCTCAGTTGCAATATATCGATCGCCTTCAAGCTGATAAATCTGTAAGCTGCCCTTCAGCACATCATCGCCTACGGTCGTCGTATATTGCCAAATTTCAGGAACGCCCATTGATACATAAAGCGATTCTCGATCGAGTGATCCTCTCCCGATCGCAACCTCGATCGCTAATTCCGGCGAGTCAGCCCGATTCATATCCAGTTCTGCCCGTTTCTGAAGCTTGATGTCTTCGAGTGAATACATCGCATCGGGTTGAATTGCGCGACCCAGATCCGGAAGTGTCAACAAAACCGACCCAAGCGAATAAATTTTTAGATACAGTTCATCTGCTAACACCAAAATCAAAGACTCAATCAATCGCAAACAACGATCGTGTTCTTCGAGCGGTGTCATCATTTCCAATTTGCCACGATCGTAAGTTAAACGCGAGGTTCGAGTTTGCCCTAGTTCGCTCAACAATTCCTCGAACGATTGCCAACTCACCCCCGATAGCGTCACTCTTTTTTCAGTGGGAGTTGGTTTTCTGCCCATAACGTTCATCCTTATAAAGTCTCATGAAGTATCGTACTGCGTTTGTTCGTCTCAGTAAGGGCGCATTGTGTGGAGTTTTGTTACTTGCGAGTGGATTAACGATCGGCTTTTTCACGCCACGTCGTTGGAATCAAACCGCGAGTTGCAACAATCAGCCTTACCGGATCTATGTTCAGGGCGATGCAATGCACGTCAATCTCGTAATGCCTGTGGATAATGGCGTTTATGATTGGCGAAAATTTCTCAATCTGCAACAAATTGGGAGTGATACGAATGAGAACTATCGCTATCTCAAAATGGGATGGGGCGATCGCATTTGGTATACCGAAGTTGCTGACTGGTCACAGTTGAATGTTTTAGATATTGGCAGAGTCTTGTTTAGACCTGGAAACACTTCTGTGATGTATGTTCAAGGCTATGCGAATCAACCAGAGAATCTTCGCTGTGTGGGAGTCGATCGAGAACAGTATCTCAATTTCGTCAACTTCCTGCAAAACTCCTTTACGCGGGATGCTCAAGGCAAATTAACTTATGTCAAACCTGGAGCCGCCACGACCGATGGCTTTTTCGCTGCAACCGGATATTATTCTGTGTTACGAACTTGTAACACTTGGTCAGCCGAAGCGCTCGATGCCGCAGGAATCAATACGCCGTTGTGGAGTGCGATCGCGCCTGCGGTGATGCGTCATCTTCCCACTTGTAATTGCCCCTGAGCAGAAAATCTACGCACTGTACCCCTATTGGCTTTATCCTAACATTTACGGATCTAGGCTACTGATATGCGTTTTTCAAAAATTCTCATTGCAAATCGGGGGGAAATTGCCCTAAGAATCATTCGCACCTGTGAAGAATTAGGAATTGCGACTGTCGCAGTGCATTCAACGATCGATAGAAATTCCCTTCACGTTCAGTTAGCCGACGAAGCAGTTTGTATTGGCGAACCTCCGAGCAGCAAAAGCTATCTCAACATTCCAAACATTATCGCGGCTGCCCTGACTCGAAACGCCACTGCAATCCATCCGGGCTATGGTTTCTTAGCTGAAAACGCCCGATTTGCAGAGATTTGCGCCGATCACCAAATTGCGTTTATTGGACCTTCCCCCGATGCGATTCGGGGAATGGGAGACAAATCGACTGCGAAAAAAACGATGCAGCGAGTCGGAGTGCCAACGGTTCCAGGCAGTAAAGGATTGGTTCACAGTGAAGAAGAAGCGCGAGAAGTTGCAAGAGCGATCGGCTATCCGGTCATTGTCAAAGCAACGGCAGGCGGTGGCGGTCGAGGAATGCGATTAGTCCCTGCTGACGATGAACTGAATAAGCTCTTTCACGCTGCCCAAGGAGAAGCAGAAGCGGCGTTTGGTAATCCAGGGGTTTACGTTGAAAAATTTGTCCAAAATCCACGCCACATTGAGTTTCAGATTCTCGCAGACAGTTACGGAAACGTTGTGCATCTTGGTGAACGGGAGTGTTCGATTCAGCGACGACACCAGAAATTGCTTGAAGAAGCACCCAGTTCAGCGATTACTCCAGAACTGCGATCGCGCATGGGAGCCGCCGCTGTTGCTGCCGCTAAATCGATTAATTACGTCGGTGCAGGAACCGTGGAATTTTTGCTCGATCGATCCGGTGATTTCTATTTCATGGAGATGAACACCCGGATTCAAGTCGAACATCCGGTCACAGAAATGATCACAGGAATTGATTTGATTGCCGAGCAGATTCGGATTGCTCAAGGTGAACCGCTGCGATTTACCCAAGACGAAATTGAACTGCGGGGACACGCGATCGAATGTCGAATCAATGCCGAAGATCCAGACCACAATTTCCGCCCCAGTCCCGGACGCATCAGCGGTTATCTGCCTCCGAGCGGTCCCGGTGTCCGGATGGATTCTCACGTGTACACCGATTACGAAATTCCGCCGTACTACGATTCGCTGATTGGCAAGCTGATTGTTTGGGGGAGCGATCGACCTTCTGCAATTCTGAGAATGAAACGTGCTCTCAGAGAATGCGCGGTCACTGGATTGCCCACGACGATTAATTTTCATCAACGAATTCTCGAAACGCCAGAATTCCAGAAAGGCGATATCTATACGAATTTTGTCGATAAAGTCATGATGCCGAACAAAGAATAACGTTATGTGTGCGAGTTCAGCCTGATTCGAGCATTCCTTGTAAGGTTGAAAGATCGATGCTTAAACGAGGCACTCCCATGTTTCAACTTGGCTCAATCTTTGGATCGGTTATGGGTTCGATCGGGGGTTCGATTGTCGGTGCGATCGCTGGCTCAGTTATCGGTGCAATGAGCGGTTCGGCAATTGGCGCAATGGTGACTTCGCTGGCTTGCTCGTTAGGTGGATCAATGGTTGGCTCTTAGGTCGGAGCCATGATTGGGGCTGAAGTTGATGCTGCAATGGAATCAATGCTGCAAGATCTCGAGCAAACGGCAGGTGTTCGCCCGATGAAATCTGCGGCAGTCGTCTAATTTCTAGAACTGTGGTGCAGGTATCGATTGATGCAGAGCAGCCCAAATACCCGCTCCACAGAGTTCAACTAAAACATCATCGTAAAAATTCCTTGCTGACCGAGCAACAATTCCCGCAGCAAGCTAAAAATCCCAACCCACAAAATTGGCGTAATATCGACACCGCCCAAAGGTTGAATAATCTTCCGAGTCGGCGCTAAAAATATCTCGGTCGGAATCTTGATCAAGTTAAACGGAAACTTGTCTAAATCAACCTGCGGATACCAAGTCAGCACAATTCGGAAAATAAACAGAAACGTCATTGCACCGAGCAAAATGCTGAGAGACAAAAGCGCGATCGAGGTCACATCCATAATTTTGAAGCTTTGTAACTTTAATTTCATTCTATCGAGAAGCGCCCTCTACATTGCGTCGTCTGTTTGCCGGGATCTCTTGGCTATACAAAAACATAACGAACCATTAAAATTATGATCGACTTGCGTGTTGTTGATAAGGACGGAGCAATATGACCCCATCTTTGATGAATTTTCTACTGAGCTTGCTTGCAGGCGTTGTGATCATCGTAATTCCAGCGACAGCGTTTCTCATTTTCGTGAGCCAAAAAGATAAAATTCAACGTTCCTAGAAATTTGAATAGAAACTCTGGTCAATTGGATTCGACCAGTTATATTGGTATGGAACCTCAGAACCTGAACGCTTGTCGCTCAGACTGGGGTTTCTGTCTTAGATTTTCGTTTGGGATTTTCGCGGTTTTCGCTGCTCCAAAAGTGTGATTTTCGTGGAGAAATTCGAGACAAGCCGCTAACATAGGACTTATCCTTGGAGACCAGACATGGTTAATTTTCAGTTCAATTTAGCAAGTATCTCTGGGATTGTCCTAGCGGTGGGCGGGGCTTCCCTTTACGCTGTTCGATCGTTTCGTCCGCAGATTGCCCGCGATACCGATATTTTCTTTTCGGCAGTCGGGTTGCTCTGTGGTTTGATTTTGATCTTCTACGGCTGGCGGTTTGACCCGATTATGCAGTTCGGACAAGTACTGCTGACCGGAGCCGCTGTTTATTTTGTGTTTGAGAATTTGCGCCTGCGCCAAATCTCGACTGAGCAAGCGAAGCGGACAACGCCGATCGTAGATGACGATCGCCCGGTTAGCTCTCAATATACAGCAGCGTTTGAAGACGATTACACGGTGAGCTTTCCGAATCGTGAACCTCGGACTCCGCTGCGGGAAAGTGGTCGTTCTAGAAGACCTGCACGTGAAGAAGAATATGACGATCGCCCGCCAATTCGGGAGCGCTCCAGTCGAGCAGATGAACCCCGTTTAAGACCTGCCTCAAGAACTCCTCGTTCTCGTCAGCCAGAGTCGTTTGATGAGCCGCGTGAAGATGTGCGTCCGCGTCGGAATACGTCGAGAAATAATACTCGTCCGCGTCGAAACAACAAGATCGAAGATATCAACCAGCCCGATGATGCGGGATATGTAGACTATCGCCCGATCGATACGAACCGAAACGATGGCTGGGGCGAGTAACTGAACTGAATCAAGAATTTGAAGGAGCGTCAAACCGATGCTCCTTTTTTAGTATCCAGTCGCAACGCCGTCACCGCGTGGATCAGCCGCTCCTTCGAGCGAACCATTTGGCAGAACGACGATCGCATTTGCATTTCCCCATTTGCCGCGTTGTCGAATGGTATGTCCGCGCCGTTCTAAATCTGCGATCGTTAATGGATCAAGTCCACGCGCTTCGACATTTAATCGATCGGGTTGCCATTGGTGATGAATTCTCGGAGCCGCGATCGCGCTTTTCACCTCCATGTCATAAACTAAAACATTCAAAATCGTCTGCAAAACAGTTGTGATAATAGTGCTACCACCAGGCGCACCGACCGCCATTCGGAGCTTGCCATTTTCCGTGATGATGGTTGGAGTCATGCTGGAAAGTGGTGTTTTTCGAGGTACGATCGCATTTGCTTGACCGCCAACTAAACCGAACGCATTTGGGGTATTCGGAGCGATCGCAAAATCATCCATTTCATTGTTCAAAACGATTCCAGTTCCTTTGGCAACAATGCCTGCACCGAATCCGAGATTGATTGTGAATGTGAGACTGACTGCATTGCGATCGCGATCGACAACCGTTAAATGACTCGTTTCGGTTGATTCGCGTAAAAGTTTCTGAATCACAGCCGGATCTCCTGGTTTTACTGAAGTTGCAGCTTTTTTTGGATTGATTTCTTGTCGTCGAATTCTTGCATATTCGAGACTAATCAAGGCACTGACTGGAACTTTAACGAAATCTGGATCGCCCAGGTAAGTCGCTCGATCGGCGTAAGCAATTCGCATCGATTCCACTAATAAATGCAGCGCATCAGGATTTCGCCAACCTAATGATTTGAGATCGGTATCCCCAATCAGATTCAGAATTTGTAAAAGATGGACTCCACCAGAAGAGGGCGGTGGCATTGAGCAGACACGCGACTGGCGGAAATTTCCACAGACCGGAGTGCGCCAGATTGGACGGTATTGTTTTAGATCTTCGAGCGTGATCAATCCGTTGTTCGATCGCATATCTTGGGCGATCGCAGTTGCAATCTTGCCTCGATAAAAACTATTCGGATCAAATGCGATCGCTTTCAAAGTCGCTGCTAATTCTGTCTGTTTCAGAATTTCACCCGGTTGATACGGCTTGCCATTTCGAGTAAAAATTCGACGGGCTTCTGCGTTCTGAAACTTTCGCGATTCAGTTGCTTCAGTGAATCGATGGCTGACCGGAAATCCAGATTCAGCAAGTTTGATCGCAGGAGCTACAACTGTTTTCCAAGGCAGTTTTCCATATTGCTGATGAGCTTGATACAGACCCGCGATCGTTCCCGGTGTTGCAACCGCTAAATATCCATCTGTACTCGCATTCGGACGGGGCTTTCCCTGAGCGTCCAAGTACATATTTTGAGAAGCTTTGAGCGGCGCACGTTCTCGAAAATCGAGCGCTTTCATGTCATTCTTCTGAGCTTGGTAAAACAAGAGAAATCCACCCCCACCAATTCCAGCAGAAAAGGGTTCGACAACTGAGATCGCTAACGTGGTCGCGACTGCCGCATCGATCGCATTTCCCCCTTGTTTGAGCAGGTCTAAACCCGCTTCAGAAGCCAATGGATGCGCGGATGTCACCATGCCTTGAGCAGTTCGATCTAGCGGAAACGATCGAGCAACGGGGCAAATTGTAACGATCGCGATCAAACTTAGAAAGAAGCGTTTCATAGAAATTTTCGATATTTGCCAAATTCTGCCATACCGATGGGTTTGCTCAAAATGTCTCCAGGGGCACAGACGTTATAGATAAGTAAGCTATCCTAGATGTATCACAGACGTTTGATAGAATGCTCCCGACTGTCTGTTGCTCTCACACACCAAGGTATCTCATGACAAATTCTTCCTCTTCGGCAAACCCAATCGATCCAGCCCAACTTAGCGATTCGCAAATGTGGAACAGTTTGAAACTGGCGATCGCAGAAAGCTCCGGATTTCAACGCTGGCAGATCGATCGAACTGCTCAAGAAACTGATTTAGATGCGCTAGTGCACCAATATTTGCGTGAAACGCTCGAAACCTTGGCTTACTAAGATTTTCAATTTTGATTCAAGCAGTCGATCCTATGTTGGATAGGCTGCTTTGTTCTTACAGGGTATTTGAGGAATATAAAAAGCGGCTTTGCTGCGTTGCGAGTCCGCCCGGAAATGAATCTCCGGGCGGGTGGATGCGATGAACGAGGACTTCTCAAGCGCCTTCCTAGCGGAAAATATTGCCCAATGGATTGCGTAATCGATCGACAAATTCATTTAATCGACGATACGCCCCTTCAATGCGATCGCCATCGACCACGACTTCCTGAGTTGGATAGTTTTGCAGAATTTCCAAAATCGTAATCGTTCCATCTCCACTAGCAGAGAGCACTAGAGCGGCTCGAAGCGCTTGGCGTTCGGCTCCTCCTCTTGGCGTTTGAATCGCTTGTCCAAGTTGGTCTAAGACTCCGTTTCCGAGTGGACTATTGAGGACTCGATCGAGCAGTACCGGATTAACTTTAATTGGTCGGGTTAGCGTCTGGCGAACCGTGTCGGGACGCTGACCTGACAGGCGAAAATACGTTTGCAAATCTGGTGAAGCTTGACCAGTTTGAGCAAACGCTGTGAGTTCTGGAACCGAGACCGATTCGCGCAGAATCTTATATTTAAAGGTAACGCGCTCAGCCGCCATTGCTTGAGTACTGACCAAAAGCGCCATTCCAAGACCAAGAACCGAATTTTTTAAAAAAGACATTGTTATTTATTGAATTCCCTTTCCATTACAGACGAAATTCGATCGATGAAGATTCACAAAATCTGAGGATCTATCTTGGGATAGGCAATTTTCCGGTACGATCGAGACTTTGAATCAAACAAAACGAATCAAGCAAAACAATGGGCAGCACGTTCGGTCATTTATTTCGGATTAGTACTTTTGGCGAGTCACATGGTGGCGGAGTTGGCGTTGTGATTGATGGATGTCCGCCCTTAATCGAACTCTCGACTGAAGAAATTCAGGTCGAACTCGATCGCCGTCGTCCGGGTCAAAGCAAGATTACAACTCCTCGAAATGAAGCCGACCAGTGCGAGATTTTGTCTGGAATTGTAGACGGGAAAACGCTAGGAACTCCGATCGCGATTTTAGTTCGCAATAAAGATCAGCGATCGCAAGATTACAGCGATATGGCGGTGAAATATCGTCCGTCTCACGCCGATGCCACTTATGACGCGAAGTACGGAATTCGAGCGGTTGCGGGAGGCGGTCGATCGTCAGCACGAGAAACGATCGGGCGGGTCGCTGCGGGTGCGATCGCGAAAAAAATCCTCAGTCAATTCGGGGTTGAAATCGTCGGTTACGTGAAACGGATTAAAGATCTCGAAGGTGCGATCGATCCGAACACTGTCACGTTAGATCAGGTTGAAAGCAATATCGTGCGCTGTCCTGATCCGGACTGTGCCGAACGCATGATCGATCTCATTCAGCAGATGGGAGGACAGGGAGACTCGATCGGCGGCGTGGTCGAATGTGTGGCGCGTCAGGTTCCAATCGGATTGGGTGAGCCTGTCTTTGACAAATTAGAGGCAGATTTGGCAAAAGCAGTCATGTCTCTTCCAGCCACAAAAGGGTTTGAGATCGGCTCTGGATTTGCTGGAACGCTGATGACTGGAAGCGAACATAACGACGAGTTTTACACCGATGAAGCGGGTCGAATTCGCACTGTCACGAATCGATCAGGTGGCGTACAAGGTGGCATCTCGAACGGGGAAAATATCGTGATTCGAGTGGCATTTAAGCCAACTGCCACGATTCGGAAAGAACAAAAGACCGTGACAAATACTGGAGAAGCGGTAACTCTAGCGGCAAAAGGACGACACGATCCTTGTGTATTGCCAAGAGCGGTTCCGATGGTTGAAGCGATGGTCGCAATAGTGTTATGCGATCATTTGCTGCGACAGCGGGGACAGTGTGGAACGCTGAGCGAATAAGTTCACCAATTACGTTTACTCTTCCAAAACTTCGACGAGTTCTTCGATCGACACTCCAAACACTCGCGCAATCTTCCGAACAGAAAGAAGATTCACCATCACCATCCCAGCAGAATTCGCGTAGGTTGCAACCGTACTGTATGGAAGCTCTGAGCGTTCTGCCACTTCTTTCAACGTCCATTCTCGCTCAGTCGCAAGTTCTTTAATTCGCAACCTAAACACGCTTCATCCTGCTTGGCACTATCGAGATTTCGATTTCTAATAGTCATAGTCCAGAATCGAGATTTCGATATTGCTGGAACCCAGAACAATTAAAAGCGATCGCTCTCTAGCCTGGAAAACTTCAAGCGATCGCACCTACAAATGAGGTACAGACATGATACCAAGAGTTTTGTCATGCGATGAAACTTCTGCGTTTTGGCGTGGAGGTGGACGATGACTTATCAAGAGCGGCTTTCTCCCTGGTGCATCGTTCGATTGTTGCCAAAAATGCAGCGAATCGTCGTTTGTCGCTGTCTTGACACTCCCACGACTCCGCTTCGCTAAAGTCGTGGGCTTCTTGGCTCTACGAAGTCACTTGCTCAAGCAGGTTCGCACCTACTCTTGAGTAGAGGTGTCTTCTCCCCAAGCGTTGCTCATGTCTAGCATGAAAGTTCCGGTATGCCCTACCGTACTCAATCCTCGACTTAGGATGTTTCTCGCGGCATTGTGGTCACGATTGAGAACGCATCCACACTGACAAATATGTGTTCGTGTCGATAGTCCTTTCTTGACCACAGCGCCGCATTGAGAGCATTCTTGACTCGTTCCGTTTGGCGTTACAGCAATTGTGATTTTGCCAAACACTTTGCCGAAGTATTCCAGCCACACTCGGAACTGATACCAAGATGCGTCGTTAATCGACTTGGCAAGACAATGATTTCGCACCATATTTTTGATTCTCAAGTCTTCGTAGGCGACTACATCGTTTGATGTGATGACGCATCGTGCGAGTTTCACCGCATGATCTTTACGCTGCCTACTTATTTTGAGATGACGCTTACCTAAAATCTGTCTTGCTTTCCGTCTGTTGTTCGAGCTTCTGACGCGCTTAGACACGCGACGTTGAGCTTTCTTTAACCGTCTTTCACTCTTGCGAAGAAAGTGCGGATTCTCTGCTCTGTCATCATTGGAATCGCGATAGAAATCATTGATTCCAACGTCCAAACCAATCGCTTTGCCAGTCGATTCGCTCGATTCAACGCGGTCAACTGAAACGCAGAATTGAACGTAGTAGCCATCTGCACGTTTCACCAATCTCACCCGTTTGATTTGGTCAGGTTGATAGAAGTGCAAATCGTGTGTTCCCTTCAGCTTCAATCGCCCGATCCCTTTCTTGTCCGTGAACGTGATGCTTTTTCGATTCTCTGCAAGTTTCCATCCAGAGGTTTTGTACTCCACCGAGCGACAATCTTTCTGGAATCTGGGGAATCCCTTTTTACCGGGAATTCGTTTCTTGCAGTTCTCGAAAAAACGATGAATCGATGACCATGCTCGTTCTGCACTGGCTTGTCTTGCCATGCTGTTAAGTTCATCAGCAAACGGAAACGCTTTCGCCAATACAGCACAATATTTCTGCAAGTCGTTTTTACCTGTTTCCTTCTCATCCATCCACAGTCGAATGCACTTGTTACGGATGAATTGGGCAGTCCGAATTGCGTCATCTACCGCTTTGAATTGGTTTGGTTTGCCGTATGTCTTGAACTCTAAAACTAGCATCGTTTCGTTTCTTGCACATGGCGAAGCCTAATCGATTCGCGACACTCTTACACCAGCATGGTTGGTATAAGAACGGCACTTAAAAGTGCCCGTGTCGCGTTTCATCCCACGACTGAAGCCAGTGGGCTTTCACGCTCCCGTCCTTCTTTGTAAACGAAATGATGCGATCGCACATCTCCAAGCTTTAAACCGCTTAAATGCTGGAGCCGTTTACGAAATTATTTTTGATCCAGGGTATTAAATTGTTTATTCGATCGGAGGTCGCAACTGATTCCAAGGCTGTGCTGCTTCAATCTGTGCTGCCAACGCTAAAATAGTCGCCTCATCCGCAGGTTTTCCCACAATCTGAACCCCGATCGGTAAACCATTCCGATCAAATCCTGCTGGAATACTAATCGCGGGCTGTCCAGTAACGTTAAACGCAGGACAAGGAGCAATCCATTGAATGATTTCTTCAAGCGTTCTCACGGGGCTTAATTTCGCCCATTCTCCGACGCGAATCGTAGGATGAAAATAGGTTGGAGTTAAGAGCACATCAACGCGATCGAACAATCCCACCACTTTTCGAGCAAAGCTGTGCAGTCGAGATTGCGCTTGTCGAAATCGAGCCACAGAGGTAAATTTTGCTCGCCACCACAACCAGCGATTTACTTTCTCTAGTAGAAAGGGCGGAACACCAACATCGGTTTGAGCACGCCAAAGAATTGTAAACGGCTCGACCATTTCGCCAAAATCGGGAGTAACAAGCTCGATCGAGTGTCCCATTGATTCGAGCAAATGCGCGATTTTTTCGGTCGCTTCAACGCAGATCGGATCAGCGCTACCGATTGGATCGATCGCGGTGACTAGCCCAATTCGTAACGGTTCTAGTGTTCGCTTCGTGGCATCGAGAAAAGAAGTTTCTGGATCAGGTAGCCAATACGGATCGCCTGTGACATACCCTGCTGTGACATCTAAAAACGCTGCCGCATCCGCCACCGTTCGCGAGAGGGGACCATTCACGGCAAATCCTGAGAAGGCTTCTCCCATCGGAGCCATCGAAATTCGACCCCGTGAAGGTTTCAGTCCGACCAATCCACAACAGGCAGCCGGACCTCGAACCGAGCCGCCTCCATCACTTCCTTGCGCGATCGCACAAAGTCCCGCTGCCACTGCCGAAGATGATCCGCCACTCGATCCTCCTGGCGTGTACTCTAAGTTCCAAGGATTTCGAGCAGGGGGAAATCCGCGTGGCTCTGTGTAAGGAAAGGAAGCCAATTCGGAAGTCGCCGTTTTACCGAGAATGATGAATCCTGCCTGTTTGAGTTTGGTGACAATTCCATCATCGCGATCGGCAATTCGATTCCGCGCTACTTTCAGTCCATAGGAGCAAGGAACGCCTTCGACGGGGTTCAAATCTTTAATGGCGATCGGTACTCCAAAAAACGGCGGCAATTCTGATTCTGAGAGACGTTCGGTCTTTGAAGTGGCATCTGCGATCGCCCGTTCCGCCATAACGGTGAAAAAACTGCCTAACTTCGGATTGAGTTGCTCGATGCGATCGAGATAAAGCTGGGTCAGTTCGAGCGGAGAAATTTCTTTTGATCGAATGAGACGGGCTTGATCGATCGCGGACGTAAAAGCTAACTCTACCGAATCCATAAAAGTGACTCCAAAGACAGAGTATTTTTCAAGGCAGTGTAACAAATACTATACAGAAGTAAATTTCAGATTGTCGATCGTTGCTGAATATTGTGCCGCGATCGGTTGAACATTAGGTGTCATGATAGTCGAGACAGATTTTCGTGATATCCCCGCCGGTATGGATCGAACGAGGTTAGCAGTGGATTTAGCGCCAATCACACCTTCACACGTCATTGACACTCCAGAGCCAGTGATGGGGAGCGAGCCTGTATTTTCGCTCTCGACACCGCCAGAATCAAAATTCTCGAAAACTGAGATTCGATCGAGTCTCCGCGCTTCGACCTTGGACGGAATTTTCGCCACCGTGTTCTCGAATATTGCGGGCGGCGTGTTGTTGAGCAATTTCTTAGTTGAAATCGGTGCGACTCCGGTTGAAATTGGACTTTCAGCCTCGATTCCCATGATGGCAAATTTGCTGCAACCGATGGGAGCAATGTTTGGCGATCGAACTTCGAGCCGTCACAATTATTGTTTGGCAATCTATACTCCGTCACGCTTAATCTGGCTATTTCTTTTGATTGGGCTGGCTGGCTATCGGTGGGGACACATTAGCGATCATGCGATGGTGATTTGGACTTTAGCGATCGTGTGCGTGACTCATTTTCTCGGTGCGCTGGGGAGTGCATCTTGGCTGTCTTGGTTGGCGGCATTAGTGCCAAAACGCTTACGCGGAAGATATTTCAGCATTCGGAACAGTGCAGCAAATTTAACGTGTTTGATCAGTGTTCCACTGGCGGGATTTGCGGTGTCGCGGTATGACGGAGGCTCGATCGAAGGTTACGGGCTTGTGCTGTTATTCGGGATTGTGATGGGCTTGCTCAGTCTTGGGTTTCAATGGTTTATGACGGATGTGAATCCTCAAGAACAGCAGCAAACTTTACCGCCGACTGAAACAGTTCCCTTAGTAGAAGTTCTGCAAAATTCAAACTTTGTCCGATTTCTGATTTATTTCAGCATTTGGATGTTTGCAGTTAATTTAAGTGCGCCCTTCTTCAATCTTTATTTGCTTGATAACTTAGGTCTTGATGTCAGTTGGGTAACGATCTATAGCAGTCTTACCTCAGCGGCAAACTTATTGATGTTGATTGTGTGGGGGAAACTTGCCGATCGGGTGGGGAATCGATTCTTGCTGCTCACAGTCGGCGCTTTAGTCGCAATTACTCCAATTCTGTGGCTTGGAACAGGGACAGATACTTTATCGATCTGGCTTTGGTTGCCTTTGCTGCACATGCTGGCGGGTGGCACTTGGGCAGCGATCGACCTTTGTAATAACAATATTCAGCTTGGTATTGCACCGAAGCGCAATCAATCGACTTATTTTGCGATCGCGGCTGCGGTTGCAGGTGTGAGTGGTGCATTAGGAACAACCGCAGGTGGATTTCTCGCACAGTTCGTTCAATATGGTGGATTGCCTGGATTGTTCGCACTCTCTACTGTGGTGAGATTCATCGCACTGATTCCGTTGATTTGGGTGAATGAGGATGGGAGTCGATCGGTTCGACAAGTTCTCAAATCTTTCTTTGGCTCAAAGGTTGATCTGCAACTGTCTAATGATTAGACCTATTGCCTGGATGCCATGACGAATAGAATTCGCGGCTATACAAACGAAGTCCGCCCGAAGCGGACTAAGAGGGTTTTTGAAAAGCAATCGTTCATCGCATTCACCCGCCCGGAAATGAATCTCCGGGCTAATCGGGGGAAGCCCACTAAACTGGGCTAAGAACTCCATGTTGTGCTCCCAGTCCGCTTCAGCGGGGTTTCCTTCATTAGCCCGGAGATTCATTTCCGGGCGGACTCGCAACGCAGCAAAGCCGCTTTTTATACTTTTCAAACACCCTCTTAGACAAAGGCTGTTAATGTGCGACGGCACATTTTGTTTGTATAGCCCCGAATTCCATTCGGTGGGCATTTCGGATTCACGCAAGAAGCTTACTAGAGAAGTGCTGGAAGCCTTGGTCTAAGCTTAACGATCGAGGTTCAAACTCACCTAAAGAATCAATTAATTGAACTATCGAATCAGATGTGATCTCACCGACGATCGCTGATCCTTTGACTTGTTCAATCCAGTGTTGAGCCTGTTCAAACGGGAGACATAAAACAAGCTCAAAGTCCTCACCGCCGTAGAGTGCCCATTCGATCGCTTTCTCCTTTGAAACCCATTGTTTCAAGGTTGGATCGATTGGAATGAATGCTCGATCGAGCTTTGCTCCGACTCCACTCATTCGACAAATTTGCAACACTGCATCTGCTAATCCATCACTACTATCCATCCCAGAAACACGAGTCGAAATCGCAGGCACATCAAATCGCGGTATCGGATACTGATGAGCACGAATTAGAGAGGCTCTTTCTGGTGCAGTGTCATTGTTCAATAGCATTTCCAAACCTGCACGAGACGAGCCATGATATCCAGTTACAAAAATTGCATCTCCAGGTTGAGCCGTCGATCGCAGAATGACTCGATCCGGTTCAACCTGTCCAAATGCTGTAATTGCTAAGGTTATGACAGGCGATCGACAAAGATCCCCACCCACGATCGCGCCACCATACTGAGCTAAACAATCAGACATTCCTTGATAAAGTCGCTCTACCCATTCGACCGTCGTTGTTTTGGGCAATCCTAATCCAACCGTAATTCCAAGCGGTGAGGCTCCCATTGCTGCCAGATCAGAGAGATTCGCAGCGATCGCTCTCCAGCCTGCGGATTCGGGCGGCGTAGTCTTGTCGCTAAAATGCACACCATCGACTAGAACATCTGAAGTAACAACGATCGATTTTTCGGGTTCGGTCGGTAGAACTGCGGCATCATCACCGACAACTGCACTTGGACAGAATGCTTGAACTCGTTTTAATAAGCCTTGTTCGCCAACATCTTGAACGGTAAGAGACATAATAAACAAACTCATTCTATAGAGATGATTTCAGTTTTATGATGCAGAAGAATCTGCTTATTCTCACAAATGCACATTATCAGTTACAAGCGCTTACGAGAATTTGCAAAACGACATTCTGATAGCTTGAGCGCCTTAGATAATTGGTACAAAGTTGCAAGTAAAGCGGATTGGGCTAACTTAGGAGATTTCTACGAAAGAGCTTACCGCTTGAAAGACTGCCCTTCGGCTTCGCTCAGGGCGCGATCTCTAGCTGACTGAGCGAAGCCGAAGACAGCGGGTAATTTGTTTTCGATAAATCTCCTTAGTAGAAGTACAAGCTGCTTTTCCGACTGCGGGAGCGGTCAGCAATTTCACAGTTTTTAATATCAAAGGAAATCATTATTGATTGATAGTCAGTATCGAGTATGAAAAGCAGTTGATTTACGTCAAATACATTTTGACTCACGCTGAATACGATCAGGAGAAATGGAAAAATGACCCTTACTTTTAACCCAGTTCGCTACAGTGAGTTACTGTCTCAATATCAACCCAAGTTAATTAAAACTGAGGAAGAAAACGAGCAAGCCCTCGCGATCGTAGAGGATTTGTTGCACCGTTCAGATCGAACCGCTGAAGAAGATGAACTATTAGATTTGTGGGTTACTTTGATTGAGAAGTTTGAAGAAGAACACTACCAGCCCGGAACCGCTTCAACGCCCCGATCAATGCTGCTTTTTCTAATGGAGCAACAAGATCGTCAGGAATCCGATTTGATTGAAATTTTTGGATCTGAGGCAGTAGTAGCAGATGTATTGAACGATCGCTATGAAATGACTCGAACTCAAATGAAAGCGCTCGGCAAGTTTTTTAGAGTTGACCTAAGCGTTTTTCTCTAGGCTACGATCGCTGAAAGTTTCTGTTCTGCGAACTCATTCATTTTATTAATCGTCACCGAGACTATCATGTTTTTGGTGAAACGCGATCGCAATGATTGGGAAGAGCACTATGACATCATTAAGCTGGAAACTGTTTTGGGCAGTAATGCCCATCTATACATTGAGCTTCATCATCATCACGACTCTCATGGGTCAGTCGCTAACGATCGCTGTCATTACTGGTTTGATGAATGGACTGATTTTTGGTGCGATTTTTGCACCCCTCACAGCATGGATGCACCGTCGAGGAATTCGTCGTCGAGGCTTCGAGGTTCCCTGTATAGTTGTTGTCTACGCATAATTTGAAGATGAATTATTGCCTGAGATTTTT
This sequence comes from Leptolyngbya sp. AN10, assembly GCF_050565645.1. Classification (NCBI taxonomy): domain Bacteria; kingdom Bacillati; phylum Cyanobacteriota; class Cyanophyceae; order Leptolyngbyales; family Leptolyngbyaceae; genus Leptolyngbya; species Leptolyngbya sp. AN10. The sequence goes on along the minus strand of NZ_JBNXVP010000020.1, from coordinate 761 downwards.
ACGATCGACGATAAACTAAAGTCATCCTCATCGACGCGATCAACATGATTAGCACGATCAATCAGCACATCGAAATTACTTCTGATGTGCGTGGTGGAAAACCCAGAATTGCAGGTCGTCGAATCACAGTAAGCGATATTGTGATTCTGTACCTGCGAATGAGGCAATCGATCGAAACCATCGCCCAGGAATATGAACTTCCCTTGGCTGCCGTTCATGCAGCAATAGCGTATTACTACGATCATCAAAGCGAAATTGATCGCACAATTGCCGAATCGGAAGCATTTGCTGAAGAGCTTCGCCAAAATCATGCCTCTCCGCTTCAGCAGAAATTGGCAAAGATGAAGCGGAATGACTGAGCGAATTCGATTTCATCTAGATGAGAATGTCAGTTCAGCGATCGCAATTTCTTTACGACGTTCTGAAATCGATGTCACAACCACTTCAGAGACGGGCTTGATTGGAGCCACTGATTTAGAGCAGTATGCTTACATTCAGTAAGAAGCCAGAGTAATTGTGACTCATGACGATGACTTTCTCAGGATTGCAAGCACTCGGAACGATCATCCTGGAATCGTTTATTGCCGAAAAGATGCTCGATCGATTGGGGAAATTGTTGAGCAATTGGTTCTAATAACCCAAGTTGCTAGTTAGAAGCGGTCAGGGAGCAAAGCCAATAAAATCTCTTCAAGATGTTGACCCTTGAAGAGAAGAAAAATGCTTGACGAAATTATAGCGATTTATGCAATTACCGACGACTT